>JAACVI010000545.1 GCA_009992505.1 Myxococcales bacterium | reverse complement strand
CTGCGGCGCCTGCTGCCGCACGGGGCACGATGGCCGGATTCTGGTGCCCGAAGCGGACCTGGTTCGCTGGCGCGCCGCGGGCCGTGACGACCTGGCCGAGGCGGTTCAGCCAGGGCATTTCGGCTGTGTGGGCTTCGCCACCCGCGCCGACGGCTCATGCGTGCATCTGGGCACGGTCGAATCCGCCAACGCCTGCCAGATCTACGAGATCCGCGGCACGACCTGCCGTTACTTCGAGGCGGGCAGCGAGCAATGCCTGGAGTTCCGTCGGGACGCGGGTCTGGACTGAGAGCGCTGCGCCGCGCGTCGGGGATGGAGGGCGTAGCCCGGAGTGGCCGACAGTGGGCCTGGCCTGCATACTCCCCCGAGTGATGGTGGACCCCCTCATCGGCAGGACGCTCGGTGGAGCCTTCCTGGTGGAGCGCCCGCTCGGCCAAGGGGGTATGGGCGCGGTCTACGTGGCGCGCCACACCCGCACGGGCAAGCGCTACGCGGTGAAGGTGCTGCGCCCGGATCACGGCGCGCGTTCCGACGAGGCGGCGGTGCGCTTCGAGCGCGAAGCGGCGGCGCTGGCCGAGCTGAACCATCCGGGCATCGTCGCCATCCAGGACTTCGCCCAGACCGAAGACGGCATCGACTATCTGGTGATGGATCTGCTCGAGGGCGAGGACCTCTCGGAGCGGATGGCGCGCGTGGGCAGGCTCCCCCTCGCGGAGGCGCTGCGCATCTTCCACGAGACGGCCGTGGCGCTGATGGTGGCCCACGAGGCGGGCATCATCCATCGCGACCTGAAGCCGGGGAACGTCTTTCTACGCGCCGCGCGCGGAGCACCCGATCGCGCCATGGTGCTCGACTTCGGTCTCGCGCGCATGACGGAGAGCGCCGACGCGCAGCACCTCACGGCCTCGGGCGTGGCCATGGGCACGCCGTTGTACATGGCGCCCGAGCAGGCCGCGGGCGAGCGCGTGGGCGAGCCCGCCGACCAGTACGCCCTGGCCGTCATGCTGTACGAGATGCTCACGGGGGAGCCGCCCTTCACGGCGCCCTCCGCCCCTGCGCTCTTGGTCAAGGTGTTGACGACCACGGCCCCGACCTTGGCGGAGCGAGGTGCCGCGCCCTCTCACATCTCCGCCGCCGTCGCCTA
>JAACVI010000544.1 GCA_009992505.1 Myxococcales bacterium | reverse complement strand
TTTGAGGAACGCCCTCAGGTCGCGGGTTCCCAGGAAGTTCGCGTAGGGGCCTTCGGTCAGCGCCCAGCTCGCCGAGTCCGTGCCGAAGCGCCAATAGATCCACGCGTCGCCCGCATAGAAGCGGCGCACGAGGGCGTCGCTGAAGTCCAGGAAGGTCTCGGCCGAGATGGCGCTGACGGGCAGCACGCCGCCCGCGAGCTCCGGCGCGACCTCGGCGTAGGCGTCGAAGAAGTCGCGCCACGCCTCGCTCCCGAACTCGGCGACGATCGTCTTCTGCCGCGCGATGATCGCGGTTCCCTTAACGTACATTGTCGTGACCCCCGCACAGAGAATAACCCCGCCAACCTGAGCGGGATAGGGTCGTCCGCGCGCACGCGGTCGCCCTGAAGACGCGCTCTCAGCTCGTCCAGCGCAGCGTGAACTCTACCTGATGGTCGCCATCCCCGCC
This sequence comes from Myxococcales bacterium, assembly GCA_009992505.1. Taxonomy (GTDB): domain Bacteria; phylum Myxococcota_A; class Polyangia; order Polyangiales; family Houyiibacteriaceae; genus JAADHO01. The sequence goes on along the minus strand of JAACVI010000544.1, from coordinate 1,196 downwards.
CTCGACGCTACCGATGAAGTCCCACCACATCAGGTGCGAGTAGTCGTAGTACTCGCTCAGGCGGTGGCGCATGAAGCCGTCCTTGGCTTCGACCACTTCGATCTCGCCGCCGTCCACGTAGCGCCGCGACACGCGCATCGACTGCTGCAGCGCGCGTTGAGGCGCCATCAACAGGCTCATGACCTTGAACAGCGTCTTGAAGTCGGCCTTCACCGCTTCGCGTGAGAGCTTGCGCGCGGTCTCCGCGCCGCCTCCGACGCGAGCGACGATGGCCTTCAGCAGGCCGTCGTACCAGGCCGCGGGGTACCCGCCGCGCGCCACCACGCCGCCCGTGCGCAGCGCTTCCCCCACCTCACCTGCGAGCCCTCGCAAGACCGCGTCGTGGATCTCCTGGCCGTGTTCTCGCGCCAGGGCTTTCAAGGTCCCGATGACGTTGATGCCCTTGAGCTTTCGGCTGATGGCGGTCATGGCTGGCGGGAGATGCGTCCACGTTCGCATGGTCCGGGAGCAGGGTAAAGCACGACGCCAACGTGCCTTGATCCTGGGCATCGACGCTGTCCCTCGGTCCACCCTCGACCTTCGCCGTGACCTGCGCGAGGATGCGGCCATGGGACTCTTCTCCACACTCCTCGACTTCAAGAAGCCCTACACCGCGGGTGAGGCGTGGATCTACGACCACGTGATCGCGCCCGGGGTGTCGAGCTTCCACGGACCCTTCCTCGACGCGCAGGTCGACGCGCTGCCCAAGGGCGGACGCTTGCTCGAGGTGGGCTGCGGAGGCGGGCAGCTCTTGATCGAGCTGGCCGAGCGCCGGCCCGATCTCTCCCTCGTGGGTCTCGACCTCTCCGACGGTCAAATCGCGCGTGCGCGTGCGCGCACCGCTCGCTTCGACGGACGCGTGCGCTGCGTGGTGGGCTCGGCGTTGGATCTACCCTTCGAGGACGGCAGCTTCGACGGCCTGTGCTCCGTGGCCTCCTTGAAGCATTGGCCCGATCCGCGTCGCGGCTTGAGCGAGTGCGCGCGCGTGCTGCGCCCCGGAGGTCGCCTGTTCGTGGTCGAGGCCGATCGCAGCTGTCGCCCCGAGGACGTGAAGGCGTTCTGCGAGAGCTGGAAGCTACCCACGCCCTTCACGCCCATGTCACGCACCTTCTTCCGCATGGTCGTCGCCGATCGCTCGCCCGCCCTTGACGAGGTCG
>JAACVI010000173.1 GCA_009992505.1 Myxococcales bacterium | reverse complement strand
GCGCGTCCGCGTCCCCGGAGCACGCCATCATGGCCAGACAGAGCACGGCGGAAGCGAACGAGCGAACCTTGGGCATGCACCGACGATAGCAGCGCCTCCGAGCCGCGGCACAACCGAGACAGATGGGGAGACACGTGGGGACGCTCCTCGTCGCTCTCGTCATTGGGCACCATGATCGACGCTCCCGCGAGACTCGCGGCTCACGCAGCACGCCGAGCTCGTGCCTTCGGCCCGCTCGACAGACACGCCAGGCTCGCCCATGAACGAGACGCTCGAATGGTGATGACCACGGCAGCCGCGCTGCGAGCGCGCAAGCTGAGCCAGCGCTTCTACCGGCGCGATCCCGCCGTGGTGGCGCAGGCGTTGCTCGGCTGCGCGCTGGTGCACGGCGAACGCGCGGCGATGATCGTCGAGACCGAGGCCTACCTGGGTCCGCAGGATCTGGCGTCCCACGCGCGCTTCGGCCCAACCAACCGTGCCAGCGTGATGTTCGGCCCGGGCGGCGTGAGCTACGTCTACCTCTGCTACGGCGTGCACGAGATGTTCAACGTCGTCACGGGGCTGGACGGAGAGGCGAGCGCGGTGCTGATACGCGCAGCGGCGCCGATCTGCGGCCTGCCCGACGAGCCGAACGTGGCGCGGGGCCCGGGCAAGCTGACTCGCGCGCTCGCGCTCAGCCGCGAGCAAGACCGCCTTCGACTCGACGGCGACCGGCTCTTCCTCGCGCGCTATCGGCGCATCGCCGCCACGAGGGTCGCGACGGGCCCGCGCGTGGGCGTCGACTACGCCGGCTCTTGGGCGGAGAGGGAGCTTCGATTCTGGATCGACGGGCATGCCTCGGTGTCCGGAGCGCGGGCGCGGCGGTAGTCACGCGGCTCGAACGTGCTACACGCCCGGCGTGTCGACTCACGTCTCCCCCTCCAAGGCCGCCTCATGAGCCTCGTCGTATTCGAGAAGACCTCCCTCAGCTTGGGAGGCAAGAGCATCATCGATGACCTCTCCCTGCGCATCGGCAATGGCGAACGCGTGGGCTTGGTGGGTCCGAATGGGTCCGGCAAGAGCACGCTGCTGCGCCTGATCGCAGGAGAACAGCAGCCCGACGGTGGCGTGGTGCGTGTGATGCGCGGCGCGCGGGTGGGCTACCTGGCCCAGGACGTGCGGGATGAGACGGGCATCGGCCTCTTGGCCTTCGTGCTGGCGAGCGTGCCCGGACGCATCGACCTCGAAGACGAGATCGCGCACGCCGAGCAGGAGCTTCAGGGTGCCACCGAGGCCTCCGAGGACGAGCACGAGGCGCTGCTCGATCTGGCCGGACACCTGGCGGATCTGCACGAACGCTTGGCGCATCACGAGGCGCTCTACTCCGAGCACGAAGCGCAGACGATCCTGGCCGGCCTCGGCTTCAGGGTCACGGATTACGAGCGCGACATGGGCGAATTCAGCGGCGGCTGGCGCATGCGCGCCGTGCTCGCCTCCTTGCTCTTCCAGCGGCCCGATCTGCTGCTCCTCGACGAGCCCACGAACCATCTCGACATGCCGTCCGTGGCGTGGCTCAGCGGCTTCTTGGCCCGCTACGCCCGCGCCTTCATCCTGATCAGCCATGACCGCGAATTCTTGAACGAGCAGATCAAGCGCGTCGTCAGCTTCGAGGTCGAGGGCGTACGCACCTATCCCGGCGACTACGATCACTACCTGAAGCAGCGAGCCGAAGAGCGCGTGCTGCTGGAGAATCGCGCCAAGAATGTCGAGCGTGAGCGCGCCCACCTCGAGCAGTTCATCGATCGCTTCCGCTACAAGGCGAGCAAGGCCGCGCAGGTGCAGAGCCGCGTGAAGCTGCTGGAGAAGATGGAGCAGGTGGAGGTGCTCGGGGAGCGCGCCCAGCTGCGCTTCCGCTTCCCCACGACGGAGCGCACGGGCCGGCAGGTGCTCGAGACCGAAGGCCTGTGCAAGAGCTACGGCGACCACGAGGTCCTGCATGACGTGAACCTCTTGCTCGAGCGCGGGGACAGAGTCGCGCTGATCGGCGAGAACGGTGCCGGCAAGACCACGCTGCTGCGCGCCCTGGCAGGCGAGATCGAGCTCACCTCGGGCAGCTTCACCTTCGGCCACAAGACCAAGATCGGCTACTACGCGCAGCACCACGCGGAGGCGCTGGACCCGACGCAGACGGTGTACGAGTCGGTGTACGCCCGCTGCCCCGAAGGCGGCCAACAGCGCGTGCGCAGCGTGCTCGGCGCGCTGCTCTTCAGCGACGGTGACATCGACAAGAAGGTCGGCGTGCTCTCGGGCGGCGAGCGCGCGCGCGTGGCCTTGGCGCAGCTGTTGGTGGATCCGGGCAACGTGCTCTTGATGGACGAGCCGACGAACCACCTCGACCTCGACTCGTCCGAGCGCCTGGCCGAAGCGTTGAGCACCTTCGACGGCACCCTGCTCTTCGTCAGCCACAACCGCGGTTTCATCCGGCGTCTGGGCACGAAGATCTGGTCCGTGGCCGACGGCGGCGTGGAGACCTACCCCGGATCCCTCGACGACTACCTGCACGCGCTGGGCAAACGCGACAGCAAGGGCGATCCTGAGCCCAATCGCCAGACCTTGCCGCCGGCGAAGCGGGCCGAGACCGAGAAGCCCCCGCCCCCGAAGCGCGGAACGCGTGCGGAGGAGAAGGCCCGGAAGCGTGCCGCGGCCGAGGCTCGACAGAATCGCAGGGGCGGCGGCGCGGGCCCGCTGCGCTCACGCATCTCCAAGCTCGAGGCGCGCATCGCCGAGCTCGAGGCGAAGCAGAAAGAGCAGACCGACGCGCTCTCCGATCCCGCCGTGTACGAGGACGCTCAGACGCGCGACAAGCTCAGCCGAGACCTCGCCTGGACCGCGCGCGAGCTCGAGCAGTCGACGGGGGAGTGGATGGAAGCCCAGGAGCAGCTCGAGGCCCTCTGAGTCAGGTCGCGTGGAGGCGTTCTGACGATCCCCTGCTATGCTCCCGGGCGGCGCGGAGGATAGATGCATCGACGACAGCTTTGGACGGTCATGGCCTGGGCAGGGCTATGGCTCACCGCATGTAACGGCGGCAGTACGCCCGCAGCCCCTGACTCTGGCACGACCTGCGTGCCTGACAGGGCCACCTGGGACGACTCCGCTTCGGGGATCGTGCAGCGCCATTGCGGCTCTTGCCACGGTGCCGAGCCGCAGTTCGGCGCGCCCTTCTCGCTCACGGACTACGACACGCTCGTCGCCGACGGCGATGCGGGCCGCATCAGCGATCGCATGGTGGCGCGCTTGATGGACCACACGATGCCGCCCGTGGGCTCGCCGCATCCGCCCGACGCGGACATGGAGGCGTTGGCGCAATGGGCGAGCTGCGGCAGCGAGACCCCGGATCCCGCAGGTGGTCTGGTGGTGTCCGCACCGCCCGTGCGGTCTCCCGTCGATGCGCCGCCTGGGCTCGATCACTTCGACTTCACGGCCAACGACTACGCCGTCGGCCCGGACGAGCTCGACCACTACCAGTGCTTCGTGATGGACTTCCCGGGCACGGACGCCAGGCTGATCAAGCGCTTCGAGATCATCATCGATGACGCACGCGTGCTGCACCACGCCGTGCTACTCCGCGATCCCGATCGCAGCTCGCCCGACACGCCCTTCACCTGCTTCGACATGCCGGCGGGTAGTGACTACCTCTACGCCTGGGCACCGGGTCAGTCCGCCATCGAGTTCCCCGAAGGCGGCCTGCGCATCGAGCCGGGCGAACGCCTGGTGCTGCAGATCCACTACAACAACGGCGCGCATGTGGATGGCGTGACGGATTCGAGCGGTGTGCGCATCTTCCATGGTCCCGTAGGAGGCACGGAGTACGGGATGGCGTCCATCGGTCCCCTCGGCTTCAGCGTGCCCGCGCGCTCGCGACGGGACGTGACGGGTACCTGCACCTGGCACGAGAACTCCACGGTGTTCGCTGGCATCCCGCACATGCACGAGATCGGCAGCGGCTTCGAGCAATACGTCCTACATCCGGACGGCACACGAGACGAGGTCGTCTCGCTGACTGGCTGGTCCTTCGAGACGCAGCTCCTGTACGACACGCCGGTGACGCTGGCGCCCGGCGACAAGCTCATCACCACCTGCGAGTACGACAACACGACCGATCACACGGTGAACAACGGCTTCGGCACGGGCGACGAGATGTGCTTCAACTTCATGTACATCACGCCCCCGCCTCCGAGCCGCTTCTGCGACGAGACCACGAGCGACATCACACCCCTCGCCTACACGCCTGGCGCATGCGCGCCCGCGCCGCCTCTGGACGCGACGCCTCCAGGCGCAGGAACCCTCGGACCGCTGCCCGCACCGGATCTGATCGGCGGCAGCGTGATGGACGGAAGCTACGTGCTCGAAGGCGCGGACATCTACCTCGAGTCGCTGACGACACCGGTGGGCATGATCGATCCCGCCGCCAGCAGCACGCTCACGCAGGGTCAGATGAGCATCGCCGCGGGGCACCTCACGCTGGATGCCCTGCTGCAATTCGCCGCGGTTCACGTGGGTGGGTTCCACTACGAGGACCACACGGCGTTGAGCTTTGGGGGCAGCTACACCATCGAAGCCAACGAGTTGGTGGTCACCGGCGACTGCCCCGCGGGCGCGAGCGGCACGACCCGCATCCCCTTCGAAGTGAGCGGCGACTCGCTCACCGTGAGCTTCACCAGCGGCAGCCCCGGCGGCGGAAGCTCGACCTCGCGCCTGCGCTTCAAGCGTTTGCCCTAGCGGATGCTCGACGCCCCGCCTCCGATCTCGGCTGACGACGACGCTCGCAGGGAGCGCTACGTTGAAGTGCGCCTGCGCATCGAGGCCTTGCTCGAAGGCGAGGACGACTGGGTCAGCGCCATGGCCACCGTGGTCTGCGAGCTGCACCACGCGTTCGACTACTTCGACTGGACCGGCTTCTATCGCCACGCGCGCCCGGGCTGGCTCCACGTCGGGCCCTACCAGGGCGGCCACGGATGCCTGCGCATCGCCTTCGACCGAGGCGTGTGTGGGGCGGCCGCGCGCGAGCGCCGCACGCAGCGCGTGGACGACGTGAACGCGTTCGAGGGACACATCGCCTGCGCGACGTCGACGCGCAGCGAGCTGGTGGTGCCCGTCGTCACGCCGCAGGGCCGGTTGCTCGCCGTGCTCGACGTCGACTCGGACGCGGAAGCCGCGTTCCACGAGGTCGACGCGCGCGCCATCGAGTCACTGTGCGCCCTGTTGGCCGAGCGCTTCGCCGACCACGCCCTCGCAGAAGACGAGCCGCTGACCCGCTGACGCTCGCGTCCCGTGGACGCATGTGCCATGTGTAGCGCGGCGAGCGCGCGAGCCAGGAGCAAGGGATGAGCGAGGAGTCCATCTGGTCGAGGGTCGAACGCACCGAAGCGCTGCCGACGGATGAGCTCGTTCATCCGCGCGTACTCGATTTGCCGGAGGGCGAGGCGCGCACGCTCGTGTTCGCGAGCTACATCGACGTGCCCAGCAGTCGCGCGCTCTTCGACGCGCTGCGCCCCGCGGTCGAGGCCGCCTGGCTCTCGGAGCTGTCGACCCCGCGCACACCCGAGGCCGCCGCACCCGTGATTGGAAGCATGGAGCTGTTCTGCTTCGGCGCGCTCCCGGCGGACGCGGAGGCGGGCGTCCGCGCCTTTGGCTTCTCGTCCACGGCGACGGACGCGCGCAGCGAAGCGCATCTGCGTCTGCTTCGTTCCGAAGCCTCTCGCGCCCAGCTGCCCGTGCCCGAGCAGGTGCGAGAGCTCTTCCGCGCGGACGCGCACTACGCCGAGGGTGCCGCGGCGAGCGCCCTCGAGGCGCTTTCGGCCTCGCTCGGAGCGGATGCCTTCGGCGAACGCCCAGGCGCGTTGGCGCGCGCACTGGTGAGCCAGCTTGGCCAAGCGCTTCCGGGCCTGGACGCCGACTTCGCGGGGCTCGACGCCCTCGAGGCCGCCCTCTTCACCTCGACGCCGGGCGTCATCCGAGGCGTGCCTCCCGCAGCCTTTGCCGCGCTGGCCGATCTGGTCGGCGTCTGCCTCACGCGCGAGCTCGGCCTCGAGGTCGCCTGGGCGGTCTCCGAGGCCCACGAAGGCGGCGTGTTCGAGCCGCCCTTGTTGCGAGTCTCCCCGCCGGGCGGCGAGGGTCAGCACTTCCCCGTGGGTCTCGAGTTGCTGCGCCGCTGCGTGATGCCGCGCGGTGCGGACGAGGACATCCCGCCGCTCTCCGAGTGGCTGAGGCATGGCTTCGGCGACTGAGTGTCCGGCGCGAAATAAACTGGCCTTCCTGCGCCGATCCATCCCCGCTCGCGGCGTTGCTCGTCGCTCACATACCCCCGGTATGCTCGCTCC
>JAACVI010000172.1 GCA_009992505.1 Myxococcales bacterium | reverse complement strand
GGGGTATGTGAGCGACGAGCAACGCAGCGAGCGGGGATGGATCGGCGCAGGAAGGCCAGTTTATTTCCCGGCGGACGCTTAGCCCCGAATGCGCCTACCCTGGGGCCCCGTCAGCGCAAGCGCCACCAGCTGAGCTCGCCTTCGCGCTCGACCAGCGCGCCCAGGGGCAAGAGCATCAGCGTGCCCTCGTGGTCGATCAGGCGACCGGACACGAGCGAGACCACTCCCCGACGCGCCGGCTCGGCGAGCGCCGAAACGACGCCGGGCGCCTCGATGGAGGCCAACGCCAGCGGCAACCCCTCCGTGTCCATCGGCGTCACGCCGTGTTCGCCGCCGAAGCGGTGCGGCGCGATCAGCACCACCGGCTCGGACAGGCCTGGAGCGCTGGACAGCGCCACCCGATAGTTCTCGACCAGATCGCTGAAACGCCGAACGGCGAATCCGTTCAGCGACAGCAGACGCTCCTGGCTCAGCGCACCCGACACGACGTACTGCAAGAGCTGGATGGCCGGGGGCGTGACGCCACGCCCCACCTGCGACAGCCCGGCCGAGAGCAAGCGCGGAGAGGGTCCGAGGGACGCCGCCACGCCGCCCCTCAGCTGCGCCTCCGCGTAGACCTGGCCGTCCGCCAGATCCATCAGGTAGCGCCGCTCGATGCTGAAGCGCTCCACGCCCGCGACGCTCTCCCTGCCGATCTCGAAGAAGGTGCGATCGATCAGCGGATCCGCGGCGAAGGCGCCCGGCCCGCCGAAGAACGCGGCCACCCGTCGCCGGGCCTCCTCCGACGCGCCCGGCTCCGTGAGGTCACGCGACAAGCGCGAGGCGCCGTCCAGGAGTCGTGCGCTCGCGGTCACGTCCTCGCGCGCGAGCGCCAACTTGATGCGGCCGATGAAGCGCGAGACGCCCACCGCGGGAGACGGCCCCGCCTCCTTGGCCAGTCGACCGAGCGCCTCGACCACCGCGGGCGCGCCGGCCGCGTCGTGCACGCCCAGGCGAACGATGGCCGTCACCAGGTCCAGCAACGCCTGCGCTCGCGGCGGCACCTGCTCCGCGGGCGGAGGCATGCTCAAGCGTCCAGGGCTGGTCGTGCCGGGAGAAGAGGTGCTCGCGGACGCGCTGTCGACGCGAGGAGCCGCCTCCACCTCCAGGCCTGCCAGAGCCGCGCGCGCCACCTGCACATGGGGGCCGTCGAGCCGCCCATCGCTCGCCACCAGCAGCAGCTTCCCGTCGACGAGCGAAGCGGTCACGAGCTCCTGTCGTCCCTCCGCCTCGACCGCGAGCACGATGCGCCGCACCGTCCCACGCGTGGTCGGCAGCGAGCTTTCGGCCTCGATCGCGAGGCGCGCGGCGACCCGGAATTCGGAGAAGCTCATGGCAGGCTCCGCCGCAGCGTGCGTCGACGCCGCTCGAGCTCGAAGCGCAAAGCCGAGGGCGCCCGACGCAGATCCAGAGACAGCGCCTCGTTCACCAGACCGCGCGCCACTTCGCGTCGTCCCTCGGCCTCCAGCTCTTCGGAGCGCTCGAGGAAGGTCTGCGCCAGCGCGCGCAACACCACGGGGTTTCGCTCGACGCGTCGACGACCGATGTCGATGGCGCGTCGGAAGACCGAGAGCGCCTGCGCGTAGCGCTGCCGACGCGTGCAGGCCATGGCGATGGAGAGCAGCGGTGCGGTCCAGTCGGCGCGCGCGGCCGCCGCTTGCTCGAGGCGCGCGACGCCGCGGCGAAATCCGCCGATGGAGATCCAGCCTCGCCCCACGAAGTACAGGTAGTAGGCGCGAAAGCGCTTGAGCGCGGGGATGCGCAGCAGCGGCGGATCGGCCACCGGCTCCGGCAGAGGCATGGCCATCGTGGCGTGGATGTCCTCGCCGAGCAGCACGCGCCGCGCCTGGATCGCGCTGATGGCGTCTTCGACCTCGGCCCGCAGCGAGGACACGGTGGCGTCGCGTCCGAGCTCGGCCAGCATGGGCAAGGCGCGCTTGTCGCCCATGCGCGCCAGCGTGCGCACGGTCTGGGCCACGATGGTAGGGTTCGCGTCGCCCAGGAACGAGGTGACGCGTTCGCAGTCCTCGGCCGTGCCCAGCGTCTCCATGGCTTCGAGGGCCGCGAGCAGGGTCGCGGGGTCGTCGCTCCCGAGCAGTCCCTTCACGTAGTCGAGGCCACGATGGTCACCGGTCGAGGCCAGCGCGCCGGCCAGAACGGCGCGCTGCGGATCCACGACGCTGCGTTCGTAGGCGGCGAGCAAGACGGAGCGCACGCGCGGATCGTCGACGCGGCACAGAGTACGCGCCGCCTCCACCGCCAGCTCCGGGGTGCCCACCTCCAGCGTCCAGACCAGGGACGCCACCAGGCGTGCGTCCGCCGAGTGGCGCAAGCTCGAGAGCACAGCTAGGCGCTCCTCCGCGCCGACGTTGCCGGCCGATCCCTCGATCACGGCGCCCAGGTGCGAGATGAACTCGTCGGGCAGCTCCGGCGCGCGCAGCAGCAAGAGCGCCCTCTCCTCACCGGGCAGCTCCGCGACCGGCTCCTCGCGAACCTCTCCATCCCAGAAGGCGCGCACGCGCGGCAGCAGGCGGTCCACCAGGCGCCGCCATTGATCGGCCTCCGCCCTCGCCGCGCGGCCGGGCGCACCGGGCATCTTGGCGTGGACCAGCGTCCGCTCGTACGCGAGCTCCACGTCGCGCGTCGCCTCGAGCGCCGCCTCCGCTTCCTTCACGGCCGCGGGCGCGACCCGACCTGCTTTGCCGAGCTGCTCGGCCAGACGCTGAAGCGCGGCTCGACGTTGCCTCAAGTGGCCCGCGCGCAGCACGGCGACGAGCGTGCCCACGTCTCTGACCTCGTCGACGCCGATGCCGTCGTCGCCGCCCCCGCCCAGGCGCCCCAGGAAGGAGCTGTCCGCGGTGGCCACCGGCGCGAGCTCTTCCGTGCGCCGCCTGTCGTGACCGCGCTCGACGGCGAGGTCCAGGGACGCGACCTCGACCGCATCGAGGATCTGCACCAGCGATCGCGCGACGTCCCGATCCGCCGCGTCGGGTGAGATGCGCAGCTCCGCCCTCACGTCCACACCGTCGCTGGAATGGGAGACGCCCTCGATCAGGCAGCGTCGAAGGCGGTTCAGGCCCTCCGCGTGCATCACGAGCTCTCCCGCGCGAAGCGCAGCTCGAACAGGCCCGCGTCCGTCGCGAGCCAGGCGCGCGCGTCGTCCTTCGGGTGCAGGGTCGTCTCGCTGGCGATGGCGTGCACGAAGCGCGGCTGTGGGGCCACGCTCGACGCGAGCTCGAGCTCCTCGCTCAGATCGAGCACGACGGAATCCACTCGGCCCAGACGCACGCAGAGCACGTCACGACCGGCAGCGCGCAGCGCGTACACGAGCGCCGCCTCTCCTTCGAGCTCCAGGCAGGCTCCCGCGTGCATGTGCTCCAGATCCTGAAGACGCTCCATGGCGCGACCCCGAGCGGGCAGCCACAGCGGCGCAGGCGCCACGCCGAGCGCGAGCGCCCCCGTTGGACCCGCGACCAAGGCACATCGCCCCGCCGCCTCGCTTCGCCACGGCCCCAGGTCCACGTCCTCGGGCCCGCTCTCGCTCAGGCGCCGCAACCAGACGCGTTCGTCCTGTTCGCTGTGCAGGAGCAAGGTCAGATCCTCGGCCCAGCCCAGGGCCTCGACGCGCGCGTCCGAGAGCGTGAAGCGCATCGTCAGCCCACGTTCCGACAGCTCGTACCCATGGCCGACGCCGTCGACGGCAGCGAGGCGGCCCGTCCCATCTCCCGAAACGAGCAGAGCCCCCACGGGCGCGTCCGCTCCGTCGAGCATCGGCAGGGCGACGAATCGCTCGCCCTCTTTCGACAGGCGGAAGGCGCCACGCCAGGCGTCGCCCAGATAGAGCGATCCGTCCGCACCCAGAGCGACGGAGACAGGCGACAGCTCCGCCGGCAAGGACGCCCGCGCGCCCTCGGCCACGCCATCGTCGCCACTTTGCAAGCGCCAAGCGACGCATCCGCTCGGCGTGATCTCCAGGCCCCAGACCAGGCCGCAGCCCGCGACCAGCTCGTGCAGGACGGTCTCGCCGCGGGCCCGAAGCGAAAAACGCGCAGGGGACAGGCGACCCGGCAACGTGCCCCATTGGCGCACGGCGATCTCTGCCTCGAGACCCGGCGCCGTCGCAGGAGCGTCCGCACGAAGGCGGCGCACGCGTGGGCGCTCCCGCTGCATGGCCGTCTCGACGGGGCGAAGCTGCTCGGCGAAGAGTGCGTCCAGATCGTCCCCGAGGGGGCCCTCCGCCTCCGCTCCGTGGCCCTCGTCAGACATCGTCATCGACCATAATCGGCGGCGCGTGAGGAAGCCAGAACGAGGCCACTCATCGCCCCCCGGGCAACGCGCGGCCCAGACGCGCGAGGACGGCCTGCAGATCGTCCCAGACCTGACGTTTGGCGGCCGGAGTGCGCAGCAGGTAGGCCGGGTGGTACGTGGCCATGACAGGCACGCCGCGGTAGCTCGACCACTTCCCGCGCCAGCCGCGGCCCTCGGGCTCGATGCAGCCGAGGCGCTCGGCCGCGCTGCGACCCAGGGCGACGATCGCGCGTGGCGCCACCTGGGCGACCTGCGCATCGAGGAAGCGCGAGCACGCGGCCGCTTCGTCCTCATGCGGCGCTCGGTTCTCGGGCGGTCGGCACTTGACCACGTTGCAGATGTAGACGGCGTCGCGCTCGTAGCCCATGGCCACGACCATCTTGTCCAAGAGCGCGCCCGCTTGCCCGACGAAGGGCAGCCCCTCCCGATCCTCGTGGTAGCCCGGTCCCTCGCCGATGAAGACGATCTCCGCCTGCTCGCTGCCACGTGCGAACACGCTTCGCGTTCGGCCCTCGTGCAGCCGGCAGCCTCGGCAGTCGGCCGCCTCCTGCGCCCACACGCTCAGGCTCCTCGGGCTGTCCCCGCTCGCGGGCGCCACGTCCCCAAGGGCCGCGCCCTCGTCCACCACGCGGGATCGAGCCGGCGCAGGTGCGACCCCGCAGCCCGAGATCTCCTCTTCCCAGCGCAGCAGAGCCGCAGCGCTCCGAGTCAGCGCGAGCAACTCCGCGCGTGCGTCCTCCGAAACCATGCGTCGACCTATCGCTTCCGCGCCCTGGGCACAAGACGGCTCGAGCCGGGACGTCTCCCGCCGCGCTGACACGGGCAGCGCCGAACCCCGAGGTCCGCGGACGTGGCTAGAATGGCGTGAACGTGATAACGGGGTTCCGCGTTGACTCGGGCGGCATGCCGCCGATATCTTCGGACACCCTCTCAGGGAGACAGACTACTCGTGGCATCTAGAGCGCGTGTCATCGCCCAAGGCGAGACCAACGTCGGCATGAAGCGTGGGCACAACGAGGACAACCTCTGCCTGATCGAGGACGAGCACCTCTACGTCGTGGCCGATGGCATGGGAGGACACGCCTCGGGCGAGGTCGCCAGCCAGATGGCCATCGACACGCTCCGTGACTTCTTCAAGGCGACCAGCGCCGACCCCGAGGCGACCTGGCCCTACAAGATGGACAAGTCGCGCGGCTATGAAGAGAACCGCCTGATTACAGCCGTCAAGCTGGCAAACCTCCGGATCTTCGAGGCTGCTCAGCAGGATCCGACGATGCGCGGCATGGGCACGACCCTCGTGACCATCTTCGTCGTCGAGGACGGCGTGCTCGTGGCCCACGTCGGCGACTCGCGCGTCTATCGCATGCGCGACGGCAAGCTCACTCAGCTCACGGAAGACCACTCCCTCTTGAACGACTACATCAAGATGAAGCGGCTCACGCCCGAGGAGATCGAGAACTTCCCGCACAAGAACGTGATCGTTCGTGCCCTCGGCATGAAGGACAACGTGAAGGTCGACGTCATGCTCGACAGGCCTCAGCCCGGTGACGTCTACCTGCTGTGCAGCGACGGACTCGCCGGTCCGGCCAGCGACGAGGAGATCGAGAAGGTCCTGCGCGAGACGCCCGACCTCAAGACCGCCTGCTCGGGCCTGATCGCCCAGGCCAACGCCAACGGTGGCCCGGATAATATTACGGCTGTTCTCGCCAAAGTAATGGGCGTCGGCTGACCCACGGGCGGGGCGCGGCCGCTGAGCGGCTTGCCTTCTCGCTCCCTCGGTCGCGGCTCGACCACGTCTGGACCCAAGCACCCTCTGGGCACGGTGACGTGCGACCGTGGGGTGCAGGACTTGTCCTGCACCGACC
>JAACVI010000542.1 GCA_009992505.1 Myxococcales bacterium | reverse complement strand
GGATCACGGCCGCGAGGGGAGCTTCGGCTTCGTGCTCAACAAGCCCGCGCAGGTCCAGCTGGCGAGCGTGCTCTCGGAGCTCGACCTGTCGGCGGATCTGGCGCCCAACGTGCCCGTGATGCTCGGCGGTCCCGTCAGTCCCCAGACGGGGTGGGTCGTGTTCGAGCGCGAGAGCCTGAGCACGCAGCTCAAGGAGATCCTCGACGTGGACGCGGGCGTCTCCCTGACCGCCTCGGTCAAGATGCTCGAGGCCTTCGCCGAAGGTCATGGGCCGGATCGCGCGCTGCTGCTCCTGGGCTACGCGGGTTGGAGTCCAGGTCAGCTCGAGGACGAGATGCGCGATGGTTCATGGTTCCCCATGGACGTCGATCCACGCCTGCTCTTCGACGTCGCGCCCGCCGAACGCTGGGACGCGGCGCTGGCCCAGCTCGGCATCGAGCCAGGCTGGGTGATGGGAAACTCCGCCCCCAGCGCCTAGCTCGGCGAGCCCGTCGGCAGAAGCCTCAGTCGGCGTAGACGGTGCAGGTGGCGCAGCAGGTCTCCTGCACCTCCACGGCGCGGACCTGGCCGCGGCTGAGCTGGATGCGGTCCATCACCCACGCGGCCAAGAGCTCGCTGGTCGGGTTCTCGAGGCCGGGCACCTCGTTGAGGATGTGGTGATCGAGCTGCGCACGCAGCGGCTTGATGGCCTCGTCGATCTCCGCGAAGTCGACGATCCAGCCCAACTCGGGGTGCACTTCGCCGCCCACCACGACGCTCACGACGAAGCTGTGGCCGTGCATGCGCCCGCATTTGTGGCCCTCCGGCACCATCGGCAGGCGATGCGCCGCCTCGAAGCGGAAGTCTCGGCGAATCTCGGTGCGTCGGGCCATGGCCGAGGGATGATGCGCCAGGCCGAGGCTGTCAAATGGCGTCGAGGGCCAGCCCTCGCCGGGTCGTCATCTCCGTGGTGACCGCGGCGCCGCCTGGCCGCCGTTGCTCTGCGTGGCCCGGCGCGATAGACGCTCGGACATCAGGAGGCTCCCATGATCACGCTCGGCTCTCCCCGTACGCCCTCTCGCACCAAGATCCTCTTCCTCGGCTCGGGTGAGCTGGGCAAGGAGGTCGCCCTCGAGGCCATGCGCTTCGGCGTGGAGGTGGTCGCTTGCGATCGCTACGCCAACGCGCCCGCCATGCAGGTGGCGCACTCGTGCCACGTCTTCTCCAT
>JAACVI010000541.1 GCA_009992505.1 Myxococcales bacterium | reverse complement strand
CTCGCGCGGCTCTACGTCAACAAGCCCCAGTCGCTACATCCGGTCCAGGTGATTTCTGGACACCTCTTGAGCTGCGCCGGGGGGACCAGCGAATGCACTGGTAGCTGCGTGGATCTCTTGGCCAACCGCAGCAACTGCGGATCCTGCGGCAACGCTTGCGCGAGCGGCGAAGCCTGCTTCGACGGCAGCTGCGGCATGCGACCGACCGTCGACGACGACGGCGACACCGTCAGCAATTTCGACGAGCAGAGCTCCATCCCGCGCGACACCGACGGCGACACAACGCCCGACTACCTGGACGACGACTCCGACGGCGACGGCATCTCCGACGCGGACGAAGCCGGCGACACCAACGTCTCCACGCCGCCCGTCGACTCCGACGGCGACGGAACGCCGGACTTCCAGGACCTGGACAGCGACAACGACTCCATCTCCGACGCGGACGAGGTCACGCTGGGCACCGACCCGACGCTCTTCGACACCGACGGTGACGGTGAGTCCGACGGCCAGGAGGTCGCCGCGGGTTCGGATCCTCTCGACCCGACGTCCTCCGTGGCCGGCATGGGCGGCTTCGCCTTCGACCTGCCCTTCGGCGGCACGCCGCGCACCAACACTCTGACCTTCTCGCCCAGCATCCAGAAGGCCGACGTCTTCTTCCTGGTCGACACGACGGGCTCCATGGGCGGCACCATCAACGGCCTTCAGACCTCGCTCGCGGGCCTGGTCACCTCGATCCGCGGCACCATCCCCGACACCGCCTTCGGCGTCGGTCGTCACGACGACTTCCCCACGGCCTTCTACGGCTCGGCCTCCTGCAGCGGTGAAGCGGACTACCCGTTCCAGCTCGAGGCGCGCATCACCACCGACGACGCCGCGGCCACCGCGGGCGTCAACGCCCTCGACATGCCGCTGCACTGCGGCGCCGACGGCCCTGAGTCGCAGATCGAGAGTCTCTTCCAGACCGCCACAGGCGACGGCTTCCGCGCCCCCGCGGGCAGCGCCTGGGTCACGCCCTTCGATCCCGACGCGGGCTTCGACGCCTCACTTGGCCACGGCCGCATCGGTGGCGCCGGCTTCCGCCGCGACGCACTGCCGATCATCATCCTCGCGACCGACATCACCTTCCACCACAAGTGGGGTGACGACACGCGCACCGCCGACCGCGCCACCTGGTGCGGCCGCACGATG
>JAACVI010000171.1 GCA_009992505.1 Myxococcales bacterium | reverse complement strand
CTGCGGTGTCGCCCTGCAGTTGAACGAGGCGATCCGCCCCGTCGCCAAGCACTTCGAGGACGAGAGCAAGTTGCTGCTCGGACGCGAGGCTCTGGCGCGACGGCAGGCCGCCATGCACGCGCGCGCGGCGCGTCTGAACGGCCCCGTCCTCGGCCCCTGCCTGGTGTTCGCCCTGATGCTCGCGGGCTGGCTGCTCGTGGGAGTGAGCGGTCTCGCGCCCAGGATCCCCCTGGGCTTCGACCTCGTCTTCCTCTTGTTCACGGTCGCCGTGACGATGGGGCTCGGGCGCGCCATCGGGGCCATGCTGACGGCGCCCGACGACGAGGAGATGGGCGCCGTGGGCATGGCGGGCTGCTCGAGCTGCGGCGCCTTCGTGCCCTTCAAGCAGGGCGAGGCCGTCTCGATCTGCACCTACTGCCGTGCGCCGGCGCTGGAGCCCACGACCTTGGCCTACGAGCTTCTGAAGGCGGGACGCGTCGGGCTGGCGGACGGTCAGGAGAGGTCCGCGTCGGCGCAGGAAGAGAACTGGCGCACGGCGCGCGAGCTGCGCCTCTTGGGCATCCCTCTGGGCGTGAAGGGCGTCGTCGCGCTCGTGATGCTCGGCGCAGTCGGGATGACCGGGGCGCTGCTCTACCTTTTGATCGCCCATCCCGAGGGCGACCACGCCAGCTGGTGGATGTGGCTCGTCATCGCCACCGCCGTGGTCGCGGCCGCGCGGCACGTGAAGGGCGCGGTGAAGGATCTGATGGCCGACCATCAGCTCTGCGAGCGGCGCTTCAACGCCCGCATCGTCCCCGGCGATGCGTATGGACCGCCTGGCCGTCGATCCTGACCGAGGGACGGCTCGCGATCGAGCCCGGCAAGACGCGCCGCCTCGTGCTTCGCCCTCGAGCGGCCTTCGTCCTGATCCGGGAAGAACGCCGCGCGCGCAGCGGTATGACCCACTGCGTGCTCACGAAGACCTGGATCGAAGGGCTGCTGCACCGGATTCGCCTGACGGCGAGCGCCTGGGCGAGTGGCCATGGCTGGTGGGCGAAGGCCCTGTACGAGCTCGTGGTCTTCGGCGCCAAACAAGCGTGGGCGTGCCTGTTCGGCGCGCTGATGCTGGCCTTGATGGCAGGCACGCACCTCTTCTACCCGAGCGACGCACCGCTCGCGCGCTACGACTTCCTGGTGCTGGCGGCGCTGAGCATTCAGGCTCTCTTGCTCGCGACCAAGATGGAGACCTGGCCCGAGGCGCGCGTGATCCTGCTCTATCACGTGGTCGGCACGGTGATGGAGGTGTTCAAGACCCACGTCGGCTCCTGGCAATACCCCGAGCCGAGCGTGCTGCGCATCGGCGGCGTGCCCCTGTTCTCGGGCTTCATGTACGCCTCCGTCGGCAGCTTCATCGCGCGCAGCTGGCGCCTGCTCTCGCTCGAGTTCGATGGCTATCCGCAACGCTCGCACACGTTGATCCTGGCGCTGCTGATCTACGCGAACTTCTTCACGCACCACTGGATCCTGGATCTGCGCTGGGTGCTCTTCGCGGCGACGGCCGGCCTCTTCTTGCGCACGCGCGTGCACTTCCGTGTCGCCGACACGCGGCGCTCCATGCCGCTCCTGCTCAGCTTCGGGCTGATCGCCCTCTTCATCTGGATGGCCGAGAACGTCGGCACCTGGTCGCGCGCCTGGCGCTACCCGAGCCAGATGGCGCAGTGGCATGTGGTGGGCTTCGGCAAGCTCGGCTCCTGGTACCTGCTGATGATCATCAGCTTCGTTCTGGTGACCTGGGTGCATCCGCCGCGGTCGCGAGCCGAGATGAGGCGACGCGAGCGTGTGCGGGAGCTGGTGAAGGCATGCGGTGAAGTGGGCGCGGTTTCGGGTAGGATGCCGGAATGAGCGCGGACGAAGACGAAGCGCCGGACGCCGACGCGGCCCCGGAAGTGACCTCGGAAGCTGAGGACCAGCAGACGCCGGGTCCCGACAAGGAGGCCGATTCGTCGGAGGATTCGGCCGAGACGGACGCTGCTGAGGCCAAGCCGGACGACGCGGAATCCGAGGACGCTGCCGACGCCAAGCCGGACGACGCGGAATCCGAGGACGCTGCCGACGCCAAGCCGGACGACGACGAAGCGTCGGCCGCTGACGAATCGGACCACGGCGGGGACGCCAAGCCGGACGCCGACGAGGCTGCCCCCGACGATGCCCCCGCTGGCGCGGCCGCGGACGATGACGCGGCTGCCGACGAGACCTCGGCCGACGAGCCGGCGAAGTCCGCCGAGCCCGAAGTGCCCAAGCCCGCACGGCCCGAGGACGCCTACCCCTTGGCCGACGAACGGACCTTGAAGCGCGCGGGCCTCGGCTTCGTGCTGCTCGTGGCCGTGGCGTCTCTGCTCTTCCTGTGGTTCTTCAACGTGGCCTTCAAGAGCATCACGGAGCTCGACAGCGCCGGCACGTCGGAGGGCTCGGAGCCTGCACCGTCGGCCTCGAATCCCGAGCAGCCGTCAGAGAGTTCGGATCCGTCGCTGGCCGGGTTCGACGACACGAGGACACGGATCGAGGTCACGTGGCTCCACGATCTGGACGCGGCGAAGGCTCTGGCCACAGCGCAGAACCGACCCCTGCTGGTGTACTTCGAGGCATCCTTGGCGCCGAACGCCATCGCGGCGCGTGACATCGCCTTCGGCGGTCCGGAGGCGCGCGCGCTGGCTTCAGGCTTCGTGACCGTGGACGTCGATCTGGCGGCGGCGAACGACGCCACACGCGCCACGGCGCAGCAGCTCGGGGTCACGTCGGTGCCCCACCTGATCATGCTGCGACCCGATCTTTCGCCCCTGTCCGAGGGCGTGACGACCATCGACCCACCCAGCGTGAGGCAGGCAATGCAGGCCGCTCTGCACGCCTTCCCTCAATAGTCTCGATGGGGCGTAGGCAAGTGCAAGGGGCGCGCGTTTCGGCGCGTCCACACCTCGGCTAGCATCCGCCCATGACTCACTTCGGTCCGCGGCCCTCGAGGCTCTGGTTCACGTTCTCGCTGCTGCTCGTCGCGCTCGCTGGTTGCGGCGACGACTCCAGCCCCGACGCCTCTTCGCCGGACGCCATGGTGGACGCGGGTCCCGGGGATGCCACGGTGGACACGGGCCGCGCGGACACCGGCCCGGCGGATTCGGGCTCCCTGGACGCGGGCCTCACGGACGTGCCGGAGAAGGGTCCGTGGTCTCTGCAGCCCACGACGACAGGCTTCATCGTACGCTGGGAGAGCCAGCTCGCCCCGGCGACGGTCGCCGTCCAATACGAGCCCGAAGCCGGCGGCGTGATGCTCGAGGCCGCTGGCAGCTCGACCTCCCGCGTGATCGCCGAGGACTACGGCCCGCTGCCGCCCCTCTCGATGGAGCCCGACCTGCGCGGCACCTACTACATCAACGAGGTCGAAGTCACTGGCCTCAGTCCGGCGACCTGCTACACGTACGAGGTCGTCGACCAGGCCGGCTTCACCGGTCGCGCCTGCACGCTGCACACGTCGGACGACCACACGACGCCCATCGTCGCCTACGTCGTCGGCGACACCAACCCCGCGCTCGGGCACACCGTCCCGCTCTTCGATCATCAGGACCCGCGGCAGGCCGAGTTCGTCATCCACGTGGGCGACGTGCAGTACTACATGTCCGTGGTCGAGTCGTGGCAGACGTGGTTCCGCCTGATGAGTCCGCTGCTCGAGGCCGGACCCTTCATGGTCTGCATCGGCAACCACGAGATGGAGAAGCTCGACGAGCTGAACGACTACTACCGGCCGTTCTTCGCGCCCACCTCGGCCGAGAGCGACTCGACCATGGACCGCTACCACTACGAGAGCGGCGGCGTGCATTTCTTCGCGCTGAACAGCGAGATCGACATGAGCGCCGGCTCCGAACAGATTACCTGGTTTGCGGCCAAGCTCGACGAGGTCGAGGTGGATCCGAACTACCGCTTCTCCATCGTCTATTTCCATCGCCCGCTCTACTCCTTCGGCGACTACGTCCCGCGCACGGACGCGCGGAGCGTGATCGAGCCCATCCTCACCTCCCATCGCGTGCCGCTGGTGATCGCCGGCCACATGCACGGCTATGAGCGCTTCGAGATCGGCGGCATCACGCACATCACCTCCGCCGGCGGCGGTGGCCTGATCGGCAACGTCGATGAGCACGTGCCCGCGGATGCCGCAGAGGCCGCCGTCCGCGTCTCCTCCGGCGGCTTCTACCAATCGCTGATGCTGACCATCGACAGCGACAACATCATCCACGGCGTGGTCATGGACGACCTCGGCACCGTGCAGGACAGCTTCGACAAGACCGTCGTCGTCCCCTGAAGCCTCAGCGGGCGGCGAGCCCCCGCCCTACGCGTTCATGTTCCCGACGTGGGCGCAGACCCGTGATGCATGGCGAACCATCGGCGGGGGCTTGTCCCTGAAGTTCGGTCACAAGTGCGATCGTAAGCAGAGCTCAGCGTCGGTGTCCGTGTCGGTGTCCATGTCCAGGTGCGCGACCGTGCTGGAAGTTCGCCGAGGGTCTGCGGGCTTGTCCCCCGCCGCTCACGCAGCTCGTCTCGGGGATGCACGCGTTGACGCGCTCCGCCCGTCGTCCCCTGACGCCTCGGCGTGGGACGAGCCCCCGCCCTACGCTTTCATGTTCCCAAGGTGGACGCAGGCGACGCGCTTGCGCCAGCCGCGTCAGTTGGCGCGCTGGGTGCCGACGTAGCCCAGGGCGCGCAGCTGCGCTTCGAGCTCGGGCGCGATGTTCGCGTCGGGGGCGGGCGGCGCGGGTTCGTCTCGCAGCCGGCGCAAGAGCGCGCGGCTCATGTAGCGGACGGCGAGGGGTCGCGCCGAGGCGAGGTCGCGCGTCTCGGCCGGGTCGTCCTGAAGGTCGTAGAGCTCCGCCGTGGGGTGGGCGCTCGGGCCGCGCAGATGCAGCTTCAACCGACCCAGCTCGATGGCGCTCCACTCGCGCACCGAGCCCACCGCGAGGGGCGGCGCGTCGAGCGAGGCGCCCTCGATCAGAGGCAGCATGGAGTGCCCGGGTAGACCCGGTGGCGGCGTCTCCCCCAAGGCGTCGAAGAGCGTGGGCACGACGTCCGCGGAGCCCACCACGTCGGACACGCGCATGCCCTCCGCGCCGGCGATGCCGACCACCATGGGGATTTGCACGAGCTCGTTCCAGAGCGTGCGGCCATGACCCACGCTGCCGTGATCGAGGAACTCCTCGCCGTGATCGGCGATGAACACGACCAGGGTTTGACCCTCTGGATCGTCGCGCTTCAGCGCCGCCAACATGCGACCGAAGGAGCGATCGAAGCCCTCGATGCTCGCGTCGTAGAGCGCCACCAGCCGTTGACGATCCCGTGGCGTGAGCACCGTCGTGCCGCTGCGCACCTCGTTCAGGAGCTGGGGTCGACGACGGAAGTTGGCCGGCCCGGCATAGGCCTCGGGGTCGAGGCGGTGCACGTCTCGACCCCCCGCGCGGTAGGGCGCGTGGCTGTCGGTGGTGTGGACGTAGAGGAAGAAGGGCCGGTCCCGCGGGCGGCGCGCGAGCCAGCGTGGCAGCTGCGTGGCGAAGTGGGCGGAGTCGACGGGCCCCTGCACCTGGTTGCGCCACGTATCCCAACCACGCTCGAAGTCGAAGGTGGAGGTGATGTAGCCGTTCGCGACCATGGCGCCGGTGAAGTAGCTGCGCTCGTGCAGCATCTGCGAGAGCATGGTGATGTGATCCGGCAGGCGCGCGAGGTGCGTCGTGGCGCCGTGCTGCCAGGGCTGCAGGCCGGTCAGCACGGTGGCGACGTTGGGCTTGGTCCAGTTCGCGGGCGCGTAGGCGTGCTCGAAGACCACGGCTCCGCGTGCCCAGTCGGCCAACGCAGGGATCTGCGCGTGGGCCGTCGTGTCGTAGAAATCGAGATGATCGGCGCGCAGCGTGTCGACCAGGAAGATGACGACGTTGCGACGACTGCGCGCGAGCGTGCGCTGCGTGGCCACAGTGCGCGTCACCCGGGGGTGCCCGAGCTGCACGCTGCCGCCGCGCGCGCTGAAACGAAGCGCGACGTAGTGACCGGCGCGTCCCGTCAGATCGAGATCCAGCGCGCGTGCGTCGGGCCAGGCGGTGCTCCAGCGCTCGGGCTCGACACCGTCCTCGAGCAACTCGACCTCGAGCGTGGCGTGGCCCGAGAGCTCGACGTCGGCGAGCAGCCGAGCGCCGGCCGGAACCTC
>JAACVI010000170.1 GCA_009992505.1 Myxococcales bacterium | reverse complement strand
CGCAGGATCGCACGCTTCGTCAGCACGTCGGCCAGCACGAAGGTGCTGAGCACGCCGACGGCGCAGTTGAGCAGGCCGAAGGTGAGGGAGGTGCGGTTCAGGCCCAGGCTGGGCACGAGCACGAGCGCGAAGAGCACGGAGCCGACCAGCGCGCCGACGTAGTCCACGGTCAGCACGCGGGCGATCAGTTCCTCGAAGTTCAACTCCTCCTTGAGGATGCGCATCAAGAGCGGGATCTCGAGCCCCACGAGCGTGCCGATGACGAGGATCGTGCCGTAGAGCAGTGGGCCGAAGAATTTGCCCTGGGAGAAGCCGATGAAGAGCAGGGGCGCCGACAGGCCGCCAGCCAGCGCCGTGGCCAGCTCCACCTCGATGAAGCGCTCGGCGACGCCCCTCTTCACGTAGCGCGAGAGATAGGAGCCGATGCCCAGCGCGAAGAGGTACGCCCCGATGGTGATCGAGAACTGCCGCACGGAGTCGCCGAGGACGTAGCTCGCGACCGTACCCGCCAAGAGCTCGTACACGAGCCCGGCGGTGGCGATGACGAGTACCGTGAGGAAGAGGAGCGGTTGCCGGAGGCGCTGCATGGGCGTTGAAGAGGTCAGGGCCAACTGATTTCAGAGACACGGCGCTTCAGAGACGCAGCGCTTCAGAGACACGGCGCTTCAGAGACGCAGCGCTTCAGAGACACGGCGCTTCAGAAATGCAGGGATTCAGAAACGCAGGGATTCAGAAACGCAGGGATTCGAAGAGGCTGTCGTTGGGGAGACGCTAGATGGCCGCGGCGACGACCATGGCGATGCCGATGATCACCGAGCCCAGGACGATGCCCAGCGCCGTGTTCTGATCCTCTTCGATCTCTTTGCGAATCGAGAAGGGAGTGACCGCTGCGATGATGTAGAAGGCGACGGCGAAGGCGACGAGGCCGAAGCCCGTGAAGAGGACGGACTCGATCAGGGACTGTACGAGGCTGGACCAGTCGATGTGCATGAGAGGCTCCCTTCCGGCGTGAGCGCGGAGATAGTATCAGAAACTGCGGAGACGAATGGGGCTTCGTCGGAGTTGTCGGGCGGGCTGTGATCCGCGGGGCTGCCGTCGACGGGGCCTCCGCTGGTCGGAGCCGCCTTCGCCGCCTGCCTGCGCCACAGGCTCCGTAGCGTGGCGAAGAGGGCGGGTACGATCAAGAGCAGGGCCGCCCACCAGAACGCGGTGGAGCTCCCCGCCTCGGTCTTCACGGCCAGGGTGGCCTCGGGCCGGCGCGACTCGCCCGGCTGACCGATCCACGTCCCGGCGACGCGCAGGCGGTAGTGACCCGCCTCGGCTCCTCGCAAAGACGTGGAGACCCGCGGCTGACCCGAGAGACCCTGAATGCTCATGCGCTCGGCTGCGAAGAGCTCCACGCCGTGCATGGACGGCCCCTGTTCGGGCACGAGGTCCACGGTGACGGCGAGGATGCCGTCCGCCGGACCCCGAGTGAGGGAGAGGGCGATGTTGTTGCCCCCGTGGAGGTCGAAGGGCTCGGTGTAGAGGAAGTGGTGGGCTAGCTCTTCCGCGTCGTCGTGTGGCGCACCGCGCACGCTGACCGGGACCGTGAGATCGAAGAGCGCGTGGGGCGGCTCCTGGAGGAAGAGGCGCATGCCGAAGAGCAAGCAGAGCAGCAGGCCCGCGAGGAGCCAGGTCTTCAGCAGCTCGGCGGGCGAGGCGCGGGACTCGGCCGGAGCTCTCGACGGCGTCGCCGCGGGGGACACGCCGGCGCTCATTTGCCGCCGTAGCCGCCGTAGCCGCTGCCGCTGCCGCCGTAGCCACTGCCGCCGTAGGAGGAGCGTTGGGGCGTGTAGTCGACCACTCGCGCGGCGGGGCCGTGAAAGCCCGTGTGCCAGATGATGGGTGCGGTGCTGTAGGTTTGGGGGTCGCTGCTGGGTGGAACCTGAACGGGCTCCGCGTGCCTGCCATAGACGTGCCCCGGGCCCGCCAACACCGCGCAGGCGCCGTAGCCGCCGACGACGACCAGTCCGAAGATTCCGTAGAGTGCGTACTTGAGCATGGCGTTCAGGCGAGGCTGGAGTTCTGCCAGCGCCTGCCCTCGAAGGAGCGGCGACGGACGAAGGCGATCAGGAGTGGGAGGGTGAGCAGCAGGGTCGCTGATCCGCAACAGCAGACCGATCCACCCATGCTTCGATGCTCGTGGTGCGTGATGACGGTCACGCTCAAGGCGGGCGGGAAGCCGGGCGGGCAAGCCTCGCGTGCCCAGTGGGGGGCGACGCGCAAGGTGTGCGGCCCCGGCTGGAGTCCCGCCAAGGTCGCGCTCGCGCTGCCCGTGGTCATGGCCATGCTGTGGAAGTCACCGACGTTGTCGGTCCATTGCTGGCCTTGCCCGCGGGTCATGTCGATCAGCGCGGAGTTCAGGCCCACCCAGGAGCCCGGCCCGCTGACTTCGTAGCGAACGTCGACCGCGGTGACGCCGTCCGGGACGGCGAAAGCCGGCGTGATCGTCGGTGTCGACACCGCGCCCGCGGGCGCGCTGGGGCAGCGTGTCGGCGGATGTGGCGCCGTCGGTGTCACGCCGGCGGAGGGCACGCCGATGACGCGCACCTCTCGTCCGGTGGCCGCGATGGCCTCGTCCGGCGCAGGCGGCATGCTCACCGGGCCGCTGACGAGCGTGGTCTCCGGCGGTGCGCCGCGGGGCGCGGTGATGGCGAAGATGGCCAGCATCAGCACGGCCGTGATGGCGAAGAAGAGGGCCGCCGGTTTGAGCTCGATGGTGTTGGGCTGCGCGGCGCCCACGCCTTGGGGGGAGGGCGGGCTGCCCGCGAGGCCGAACGCTTTCCAGACCTCGGCGCCCGACACGTATTCGCCCGCGGACCAGCTGATCTCCTTCGCGCTCTGCTCGCTGCTCAGGATGTAGGGCGGCGCGATGTAGTCGGCGGTGGCCACCGTCTCGCCCGCGGCGACCTTCCAGTAGAACTCGCCCAGCACGCTGCGCACCGTGGCGGTGCCGCGGTTGTAGGCCTTGTAGTTGCGGCCGGAGTAGACGGCGCGGAAGTGCTGGTCTTGCACCTCGGCGTTGCTCACGGGCGCGACGAAGGTGAAGTGCCCCGAGTCCTCGACCAGCCAGCGATAGCCTTGCGCGGAGTGCAGCAGGTACTCGGTCCAGGTGTAGGTGATGCCCTCGTCGACGACGTAGCGTTCCATCGTGCCGATCGCGAGCACATCGAGGCCACGCAGCGTGCCGCGGGTGCCCAGAGGCAAGTAGACCTTGCGCGCGAGCTCTGCGAGCTTGCCGACGACGGCCAGGTTGCCCGCCGTGTGATCGAGCAAGGAGTGGCAGGAGCTGCAGGCGGCGCGCTGCGCGGACTCCGGAGACGTGAGCTCGATGGGCGCGCCGCAGCTCGGGCAGGAGAGCTTGCCGAGCGCCACGCGCTCCTCGGGACGCGGGCCGAGCGCGCTCTTGGTGAAGCGCACGTCGTCGTGGGCGAGCTGCTTGCCCACGTAGAGCGTCGGCGGCGCCGTGCCGTCTCCGTAGTCGACGGTGGCGAAGCCCGAGGCCTCGCCCTCCAGATCGACGTAGCGACCCGACTCGCCCGGCGTGACGGGCTCAGGCAGCTCCCCTTCGGCGCTGACGAGCGTCGAGCCGCTCTTCTCGGCCACGACCCAGGTGCCCTGTGCGCCGGGCAGTGTGCCGCGGCCACCGACGACCACCTGGTCGAAGGTCGGCAGGCCCGAGGCGGCGACCGGATACGTCAGGTACCAGCGGCCCTGGGCCTTGGCGAGCCATGCCCAGCGACGTTGCGCGCTGAACTCCACGTACCACTCGTCCCAGGGGCCTTGGCCATGGTCGAGCTGCAGACGCCCACCCACCACGAATTCTTCGCCCGCGACCACGCCCCGATCGCCCACGGTCATCAGCGGCGCCGTGGGCACCAGGTCGGCCACCTTGCCCAGCGAGCGCAGGTCGCGGTCCGTGCGTACGACGGAGTGCCGACAGTAGGGGCAAATCTGCGCCGCCGAGGAGCCCAATCCGAACTGGATGGGCCCACCGCAATTGGGACAGGGTGCTTGGCGTCCGCCCGCCATGTGCGGTGTGTATCACGCGGCGCGCCGCGGCGTGAACCTGAATTTCCCAGCGAATGGGGGGCCCGACCGGGAGCGGCTACATGCGGACGTCGATGGTCGCGTCTCGGCGCAGCTCGACCAGCAGGGTCTGCTCCTGATGCGCCATCGCGCGGTCGAGCAGATCCCGATAGATCTCGTCGCGCTCCTGCGCGTAGGCCGGCACGTCGCTGTCCGCGCTGCCGCGCTCGATCAGATGGAAGACGTGGAAGCCCGTGTCGGTGTGCACGACGTCGCTCGTCTGCCCCGGCGTCAGGTGGGTCAGGGCCTGCTCCAGCTCCGGCGGGAGATCGCCTTGGGAGAGCCAGCCGAGATCGTTGAAGGCGTCGGAGTCCGGGTCCTGCTGTGCGGCCTGAGCCTCGGCGCGTAGAGCGGCCAGGGTGTCGGCGTCGGCGTCCGGAGGCGTGGCGAAGAAGGCGTGCGTCACGTGGAAGCGTACGGCGCGATGGGCCTGGCCGACGCGCTGGTCGTAGACGCGGCGGACGTCCTCTTCGGCGATGTTGACGCGGCCGCGCGCTCGCTGGTTCAGCACCTTCAGGCGCAGCAGCTGACGGCGAAGATCCGTGCGGTACTGGATGCGCGTGAAGCCCTGACCCTCCACCGCCTGCCAGAACTGCTCCTCCGTGAGGTTGTTCTGCTGCATGACGTTCTGCACGGCGCGGTCCACGTCGGCGTTGGTCACGCGGATGTGCATCTGGCTGGCGGCCTGTCGGAAGAGCTCTTCCTCCACCAGGCGGTCGACCACCTGATGACGCAGCTCGCCCAGCGCGGCGAGGCGCTCCTCCTGGTTCTGAAGCGCGAACACGCGCGGCAGAAAGGGCAGCATGCGACGTCGGACCTCGCTCAGGAAGATGGCCTGGTCGTTCACGACGGCGACCACGCGCTCGATGGTCTCGGCCTTCGAGTGGCTGGGCGCTTGTCCGAGCGCGATGCCCATCAGGAGCAAGGCCGCGATCCCGCGGCGAAGCTTCGGGAGGCCGCGAGTCACGGCGCCTCCACGCTCGGTCCCGGGGTCGGGACCTGAACCGCAGGCGCCGCCTCTGCGTCGGGGATGTCGATGTGCACGCTGGCGAGGGCGGCTGCGTTCTCGTTCACGTGGCCCTCCGTGCGCAGGCGCGTGAGGAACTCTTGAATCGCGTGCTCGCGCTTCTCGCGCCAGAGCCGGTTCTGGATCGGACGACGCACCTCCTCGAGGCTGCGGTTCAGCGCCGCCCGTCGGCCCGTGAGCTTGACGATGTGGTAGGCGTCGCCGACGCGGACGAGGTGGGGCGCCACCGAGCCGATCTGGGTCAGCGCGAAGGCCGCCTCGTTCACCTCGCGGGGGACGCTCTCGTGTGCGTCGCCGGGCTCCCCGGTGCGCGAGAAGAAGCGCAGGTCGCCGAATCGATCGCGCGTGTCCGGGTCTTCGTTGTTGGCCTCGGCGAGCTGGCGGAACAGGCCGACGTCGCTCGGCGCGGCTTGGATCTGTGCCAGCACGCGCTGCGCGGCGGCGCGATTCGCCATGCGGATGTCACTCGCGCGAACCTGCTCGGGCTTCACGAACTCGTCGCGATGGGCCTCGTAGTAGCTGCTGGTCTCCGCGTCCGAGATGTCCGACAGGCGGATGCGGTCTTCGAACTCGGACTTCATCATCTGCTGGATCATCACCTGATCCCGTGTGCGACGGACCTCGGGGTCGGCGTCGAGGCCGCGACGCTTGGCCTCCTGTGCCAGCAGCTCGAAGCGCACCATGTTCTCGAGGAACTCACGACGACGCTCGGGGCTGTTGTAGCGCGCGCGCAGATACGGGGATTGCTCCGCCAGACGCTGTGCGAATTCACCCACGGTGATCGTGGTGTCCCCAACCTGGACCAACGTCGCAGCGGCTTGCTGCGGTGTCAGCCCGTTCACCATGGGGCCCTGCGCGGCAGCCGCGTCCACGGGGGTCTCGGTTGAACCCGAACACGCGATCAGCAGCGGCAGGGCGAAGGCGAACGCGTAGCGAACTCGAAGCATCGAGGCGGACGTACCACCCCCCAGCCGCGCCGGCAACGCCGCGCTAGCCTGTGGCATTTCAGGCCTCGGTGTCGCCGCCGCCGAGCAGGTCCTCGACCTGGGCGCGCAGCTCATCGAGATCGAAGGGCTTGTCGAGGAATGCGTCGGCG
>JAACVI010000169.1 GCA_009992505.1 Myxococcales bacterium | reverse complement strand
GGCGGCTCGGGCCGCGTCGCTGCCGATGCGGAAGGGCTCCACATCGAGCGGGCGCTCCTCGTCGGCGTCGTCGTCCGTGGGCGCGAGCGCCGCGCGCAGGGCCAAGAGCTCGCGGGCGTGGGGATCGAGCGCGAGGCCCGCGTCTGCGGCGGCTCGGGCCGCTGCTCGGTCGCCGAAGCCCGCGAAGTAGAGCGCCTCGGCGTAGTGTCGCCACAGCATCTGCGCCTGCGTCTCGGGATCCAGCGGTCGGCGGACCAGCGCGTCGATGCGCGTCCAGATCCGCTCCAGACCCTGGCGGCCCTCGCGTTCGTCGCCTCGGCTCGCGCCCGAACTCAGCACCTGAAAGTAGAGCTGCCGCGGCACCATGGTCTCGTACAGCTCGGGCGGCACGCGCGTGTCCAGCTCGACCAGGAGCGGCCGTCGCGCCGCCAGGCTCTGCAGATCCGGCTGTCGCAGCGCGCCCTCGAGCAGGTAGCCGCGGAGCAGATCGGCCAGCTCGGGGTCCTGGGCGACGAGGTGATTCACCATGCCCGGGTAGGGCAGGAGCGGCATCGGCACCACCGTCACGTCCGGGCGCAAGAGCTCCTGCGACTCGCCACCCCAGTAACGGAAGAGCGTCTGCGCTTGATGCACCAGGACCACGGATCGCGGCGGAAGATCGCGACGCAGAGCATCGTCGAAGGCGTCCGTGTCCGCGAAGGTGGCGAGGGTGACGTCGGCCGAGGTCGCCCTGGCGTGATGCAAAGCCGCCGCCGGCAGCGCGAGCACCAGCAGCGCCGCGAGCGCCCTCGCCACGCCGCCCCTCTGCTCGAGCAGCGAAGCGATGATGCCGATGGCGGAGGCCGTGAGCACGGCCAGCGCCGCCATCGCGGGCATCAGGTAGCCGAGGGCGTCGGGGTTGCCGCTGACGAAGCCGAGCCACGCGCGCGCGGAGCCGTAGGTCAGCAGCACGCCCAGCCAGATGATGCCGATTCGCGCGCTGCCACGCGTGCGCAGGAGCGCCCAGATGCCCAGCAACGCCAGCGCCAGCGTCACGGGGTGCATGCTCACGCCCAGCGCCCAGACGACGTCGGCGAAGCGCTCGCCGAGGGGATGGGGCACGCCCGTGCCTTGGTTCTTCTGGAAGGCCTCGGCGCTGATCACCCAGAAGATGCGCGACGGTGTGGTGGGCGAACCCAGGTTCAGGCTCGGCTCCATGGCCGCCCGAAGCGGGAGGTAGATGAAGGTCGAGAGCCCGAGCAGGGCCAGCGCCGTGGCACGCACGAGCGCTCGGCGTCCTCGCGTGCGCAAGAGGCGCGCGAGCGTGGGCGCTGCGGCGGGCAGCAGCAGGAAGGTGAGGAAGTGGTGGTTGGCGAGGCCGAGTCCGAAGGCGAGGGAGGCGACGTAGAGCGGTCGTGGGTCGCTGGAGGGGCGATTGGCTTCGACCGTGATCAGTCGGTCGGCGATGAAGCAGGCCAGCGCCGCCTCTAGGCCGTAGACCTCGGGGCGCACGGCTTGGAGCCACACGCCGTAGCTGCCGGCGAAGAGCCAGGCCGCGCCCACGGAGAGCAGCAGGCTGGCCTTGCCCTCGCCCACGCCCGCGCTGCGCAGCGTGACCTGCGTGGCGTGGAAGACGCAGCCGGCGGCGATGGAGGCGAAGAACGCGCTCGCGAGCGCCACTCGTAAGGCCATGCTGCCCAGCGGGACGAGGCAGGCCGCGTAGTGCGTGAGCGTGGCCAGCACCTCGCCCGGCGGATGGGCGATGCCAAGATCGCTCGCGGCGGCCACGAATTCGCCCGAATCGAGCCAGTACGCGTGGGCCGAGGCCGTGGCCAGGTAGCCCAGCATCGGCGCGAAGACGGCGAGGGCCCAGGCGAGGGTTTCGGAGGCCCCCCCATCGGCGCGCTGGACCATGCGCCCATGATGGGCGCGCCCCGCCGCGGCGTAAAGAGATTGGCCATCGGTGCACGAGCAGCGCCGGAGCCGCGTCCCTCAGGCGCGACCCCTGTCACCGCGGGGGGGGCAGCGCTCGCGCGACCCCGACCACGTTGAGCTCGACTACGCGCCCGCCGCCGTGCGGCTCACTTCGTCCTCCTCCGCCGCCAGGAGCTCTCGGTCCTTCTTGTCGAGCTTGGGCTTGCGACCCGGCTTGCCACCCCTCGGTCGTCAGTCGCGGCCGAGCACGTCTTGCCAGCGCAGCGTTCCGGGACGCGATTCGGGCAGCTGCAGCTCGAGCAGCGGGGCGAGCAGGCCCAAGAGCTCGTACAGCACATAGGCCGTGGCGCCGAAGACCACGGCGTCGTCGATGCGGAAGATGGGAGAGAGGTGCTTCATGTGGCCCTCTTCCCAGGGGATCGATTCGAGGTGGGGCAGGCGCAGGGTCTCTTCCACGTTCAGGCGCAGCACGCGCGCGACCTCGTCCGGCGCGGCCCTCAGATCCGCCGTGCCCACGGTCGAGACGAAGGGTTCGAGGCGATGATCCGAGGTGTAGACCGGGATCGACGAGAGGCGCCCCAGCACCTCGGCGCCCGAGAGCGCGATCTCCTCATTCGCCTCGCGCAGCGCCGTGGCCTCCAGGTCCGCGTCGCTGGCGTCGGGTCTTCCGCCGGGGAAGCACACCTCTCCCGCGTGTTGGCGCATGCTCGTGGCGCGCTGCGTGAGGATCACCTCGACCTGCTCGCCGAAGCTCAAGGGCACGAGCACGCCCGCACGGATGTGATTCGTGCGCCCTGGCAGCGCCTCCACCTCGATGCGTCGGTGAGCGTCGAGAGCGCGTCGCAACGCGTCGGGCGTGAGCCTCGGGGCCATGGCCTGTTATGGTCCGCCCGACATGACATCGCGAGCACGAAAATACTGGCTGATGAAGAGCGAGCCGGAGGTCTACTCCATCCAAGACCTCGAGCGCGGCGGGCGCGAAGGCTGGGAAGGCGTGCGCAACTACCAGGCGCGCAACCTGATGCGCGACGAGATGCGCGTCGGCGATCTGGTCCTCTTCTACCACAGCAACGCCAAGCCCCCCGGCGTCGCCGGCGTCTCGCGCATCTGCCGCGAGGCCTACACCGACGACACCCAGTTCGATCCCGAGAGCCCCTACTACGACGCGCGCGCGGATCCGAAGAACCCTCGCTGGGTCCGCGTCGACGTCGAGTACGTCGAGACCTTCGAAGACCTCGTCTCCCTCCCCACGCTCAAGGCCGACCCGGACCTCGCGGACATGCTCGTCACTCAACGCGGCAGCCGCCTCAGCGTCCAGCCCGTCGCCAAGCACCACTTCCGCCACGTGCTCGGCCTCGCCAAAGCCAAGACCCGCGCCTGACGGCACGGACCCAGGAGCTTCGGCGATGGGCCGAGCCTGAGGAGAGCGCCTCTGGCCTAAGTCGCCGACGCTACTTCTTGGCGCTCTTGGGTGCCTTGTCGGCCTTCGGTGCCTTGTCGGCCTTGTCGGCTTTGCGAGCCTTCTCGGCCTTCTTGTCGGCCTTGGGTGCCTTGTCGGCCTTGGGTGCCTTGTCGGCCTTGGGTGCCTTGTCGGCCTTGGGTGCCTTGTCGGCTTTGCGAGCCTTCTCGGCCTTCTTGTCGGCCTTGTGCTTGGCCTTCTTGGCGCTCTTCTCGTCCGCCGTGGGCGCGGCCTCTCCGGTCAGCGTCACGCGATGCTCTGCCAAGCGCGCGATCTCGTCCGCCGGCAGCTTCGGATACTCGAGATTCAATGACTCGAGCGTCTTCCGGATCACACGCGCGACCTCGAGCCGCATGAAGCTCTTGTCATCCGCGGGGATCGCGTACCAGGGCGCCCACGGACGCGACGTCTCGTTCAGCGCATCCTCGAACGCGTCCAGGTACTTCGGCCAAAGGTCGCGCTCCTTCAGATCCTGACCCTTGAACTTCCAGTTCCGCTCCGGGTCGTCGATGCGCTGCACCAGTCGTCGCTCCTGCTCCTCCTTCGACACGTTCAAGAAGAACTTCAGGATGACCGTGCCGTTGCGTGCCAGGTGTCGCTCGAGATCGCGGATCGAATCGAAGCGCTCCTCGAAGATGTTGGCGGGCTTGCGCGGGAGCTGCTGCGAGTCGAGGAAGTTCGGGTGCACGCGCACGACGAGCACCTCCTCGTAGTGGCTGCGGTTGAACACGCCGATGCGTCCGCGCTCCGGCAAGGCGCGATACGTGCGCCACAGGTAGTCGTGATCCAGCTCCTCGGACGACGGCTTCTTGAAGCTGTGCACCTGGCAACCCGCCGGGTTCACGCCCGTGAGCACCGCGCGGACCGTGCCGTCCTTGCCCGCCGCATCCATGGCCTGGAAGACCAGCAAGAGCGAGTAGTGGTCCTGTGCGTAGAGCATGCGCTGTTGCTTCGCGATGCCCTCGACCTCTTCGGCCAGCTTCGCCTCCAAGGCGGACTTTCCAGGCGCGCCCTTGGGCTTGTCGGTGGGTGAATGGCCCATGCGAAACTTGCCATCGAAGGACACGAGGTAGTCGCTCTTCGGCGGCGGAAAGAGGATGTTCTTCATGCCCCGAGCATGCACGCCGTTCGCGGAGCACACCAGCCTCGTTTCGCACGCACTTGGCGCATCTCAGGTATGCTCTCGGCGCGTGCTCCAAGCAGGTCAGATGCTCGGCGACTACGAGGTCGTCACGAAGTTGCGCTCTGGTGGCATGGCCGACCTTTACCTGGCCAAGCGCGAGGGCCCCGGCGGCTTCGCTCGCCACGTCGCGATCAAGGTCGTGCATCCGCGCCTGGCCCGCGACCGCAGCTTCATCGACATGTTCCTGGACGAAGCGCGCCTGGCCGCGAGCATCTCCCACCCCAACGTCGTGCACATCGAGGATCTCGGTCAGCAGGGCGGCACCTACTACCTGGTGATGGAGTACCTGCACGGCACGACCCTGGCGCAGGTGCTGATGAAGCTCTACGCCGCCGGTCGACGCCTCGCGCCCGCTGCGGCGGTCTCCCTCGTCGCCGACGCGGCCGCTGGCCTGCACGCGGCCCATCAGGCGCGCGGTCCCGACGGACAGCTGCTGCACGTGGTCCATCGCGACGTCAGCCCGCAGAACCTCTTCCTCACCAACGAGGGGGAGATGAAGGTGATCGACTTCGGCATCGCCAAGGCCAGCGGACGCCTGCACAAGACGCAGGGGAACGCGCTCAAGGGCAAGATGCCCTACATGCCGCCCGAGCAATTCACGGGCGCGGACATCGATCATCGCGCCGACCTCTACGCCCTCGGCGTCGTGCTCTGGGAGATGCTCACCCTCGAGCGACTCTTCCAGGCCAAGGACGACTTCTCCCTGATCCAGGAGGTGCGCGCCGGTCCTCGCTGCGCACCCTCGGCGCTGGTGCCGCGCATCTCGCCCGCGCTCGACGCCGTGGTCATGGGCGCGCTCGCCGGCGATCCCAACGGCCGCCCCGCCTCTGGACGCGACCTGCGACAGCTCCTGCTCGAGGCCGAGCCCGAGGCGCGCGCCATCGAGCGCATCGACCTGGCCGGCATGCTCTTCGCGCTGATCCCCGACGAGCTGGCGTCGCAGGCGCAGGCCATGGGCCGTCCGTCCCTCGCGCGCCCGCGCATCGACGCCTTCGAGACGGAAGCGACGCCGCTGCAATGCCTCGATCGCCTGACCGTGCCGCACCACCAAGACTTCGACGACGACGAGGCCACCATCGTGGACAGCAGCGGCCTGTACGGTGTGGCCGTGCCCGCGCCCATGCTCGCGCCAGGGCTCGTCGCGCCGCCCACGCGCAGCGTCCGCACGAGGCACGAGGCCAAGCCAGCAGCCCAGCCCGCCTCCTCGCTCAGCGACAACACGCCGCCTCCACCCTGGGCCGCACCCGCACCGCAGCCTGCCTACGCACCGCAGCCTGCCTACGCACCGCAGCCTGCCTACGCACCGCAGCCTGCCTACGCGCCTCCAGCCAGCGACGTCTCCGGAGGCTTCACGCCTCCACCGAGCGGTGTCTCCGGAAGCTTCGCACCTGCGCCCAGCGGCGGCGTCGCGGGAGCCTACGCGCCACACCCGAGCGGCGGCGGTGTCTCCGGAGCCTTCTCGCCTCCGCCCCTCGCGCCCATCTCCGACCCCAAGCCCTCGCTGCTCCTGCTGATCCTCGCGCCGCTAGCCCTGCTCACGCTGCTCGCCCTCGTCGCCATCTACGTCCTCGTCCTGCGCTGACGCACGAACCACCTCTGGCCGTGGCGCGTAGCACTCGTCGCCCCGCTTCGCCGTGGGGTGCAGGACTTGTCCTGCACCGACCCCGCTGCGCCCGGCTGCGCAACACCGCGTCGCCCC
>JAACVI010000540.1 GCA_009992505.1 Myxococcales bacterium | reverse complement strand
CGCGGGTACGCGCGCCGTTGCGGTGGGAACGGGCGGCACCATGCTGGTCGTCCGCGGCTTCGGCGTGACGTCGGTGGACACGCCCACCGACCTCGATCTCGTCGGCGTCTTCGCCTCCGATCAGGCCGTGTACGCCGTCGGCGAGCGGGGCGTGGTGCTGAGGCTGGCTGGCGGCGCCGTGAGCCTCGAGCGCCCGGCCGAGGGAGCGACCTTGCGAGGCGTGGGTGGCTGCCCGGGTGCCGACCTCTACGCCGTTGGCGATGGAGGGCTCGTGTTGCGTCGCGACGCGGAGGCACATTGGCTCTCCGTGCCGGGGGCCGAGGGCGAGGGCTTGATCGACGTCGCCTGCGACGGGGATCGAGCCGTCGCGGTCGGCAAACGCGGGGGCGTCTTCCTGCTCTCTGGCAATCGCATGGTGCGCCTCGACAGCGGCTCGCCGCGACCCCTCTCGGGAGTCGGCGGCGCGCCCGGCGCGTCGACCTTCGTGGTCGGCAAGGGTGGCCGCATGATGACGGTGGAGCTCGATCATGTGCGCCTGCTGACGGCCGGTCCCATGGGCCAGCTCTTCGACGTGGACTTCCTCGGTGGCGCGCTCGTGGCCGTGGGCGCTTGGGGCAGCATCGTGCGCCAAGGGATGCGTGGGCTGACCAGCGCGGAGAGCCCCACGGACGCAGCCCTTTCGGCGTTGACGCCTCTGGACGACGCGACGCTCTTGGCCTTCGGCGATCGAGGGGTCGCGCTCAGCATCACCTGGGACGGCGTGACGCCGCTCGAGACCGGCAGCCACGCAGGGTTCCGTGACGCCCTCTCCGCGCAGGGGCAGGTGCTCGTCATCGGCACGGAGGGCAGCGTCCTGCGCGGTGCGCCGGGGAGCTTCGTGGAGAGCGTCGTGTCCGATGTGGGCACCCTCTGGGCGGTCGCGGGCGTGCCCGACGACGCCACGGCCGTCGGTGACGCGGGCGTGGTCGTGCACTTCAGCCAGGGTACGGCGGCGGTCTCTGGTTGCGAACCTCGAGTCACCCTTCGGGGTGTCGCGCGTCTCGCCCAGGGAGAGTTCGCCGTGGGCGACGATGGCCGTATCGCGCGCCTCACTCCCGAGGGCTGTGTCTGGGAGCACGACGGTGGTTCCACGCTATACGGGATCGGGACAGGACCCGAAGGGGAACCCTTCGCCGTGGGCGACGACGGCGCCGCGTTCT
>JAACVI010000539.1 GCA_009992505.1 Myxococcales bacterium | reverse complement strand
CGCACGTCGGCGGCCGGATGCACGCGTTCGTAGCCCACCTGAGTCGAGTCGTGGAAGTGGCTGCCGAGCAGCTCGCGCAGCGTGAAGAAAGTCTCGGCGCGCGCCACGGAGGCCACCGATGCGGTGAGCAGAGCGCTGAGGAAGAGCCCGTAGACGAGCCCATGCGTTCCCCGAGGGCCTCTGTGCTTCATGAAAACGGTTTTCATCTTCGAATACCCATGTAGCCCCGGGCTTGCTCGAGAGCAAGGCTGGGTGACCTCAGAACATCCATCCGATGCCCAGATCGACGACGTTCTCGTCGTTTCCATCGGAGGGGCGCTCGAACTGCACGTCGACCTTGAAGGCGATCTGCGGGATGGGCCGGTAGTCGGCGCCCATCGTCAGCTCGAAGACGGAGGGGCCGTTGAAGGTGGGATCGTCCTCGGAGAGCGTCGTGTCGTACCACTCGGCTCGCACGAAGGGCACGAGGGCGTGCCCCGTCTCCATCGTGTGGAGCACGTCGTAGCCCAGCTCCAGGTAGCCTCCGAAGATGTCGGAGCCGACATCGCTGACCGGGCCCGTGCCCATCGGGTCGGCCCGCAGCGCCTCAGTGTCGCCCACGTGGATGTAGGCGAGCTCGGCGCGCGCTTCGAGGCCCGCTCGCGTCGCGCGTCCATCCAGGGCCACGGCGCTGACGGGGACGCTGGCCGAGACGGCGTCCGTGTTGGGTCCGGTGAGGCCGAAGTAGCCCGAGAGCCCGAGTTCGACGCCCAAGGTCGGCTCCAGCGAGACACGCGCGGCCAAGGCAGGGCCGTCCGTGACCGCATGGCTGACCGACTGCCGTCCCCCACGGATGCCCTTTCCCTGCGTGAAGTGCTCGGCGTTCAGTCCGCCCATCAGGTAGGCCTCGTATCTCAAGCCCTCGACGGGCTCACCGACCAGGCCGATGCCGCCCTCGGACCAGGTCGTTGGGATGATGAGACTGTCCACCGACGGCCGCTCGACGCCGTGAAACGACGGAGGCTCGTGCACGCGGTTCGTGAGCCCGAAGGGCACGAGCACCATGCCCGCGCGCAGGGAGAGCGCGCGGTCGAGCATGTCCCATTGGATGTAGGCCTGCTCGAGCTTCACCTCGCCGCCTTCGCCGTGCTCGATGAAGGCGTGCTCCACCTCGAGCTCCGAGTAGAAGCGGAAGCCGTGGCCGAACTCGTGGCCGAAGAAGAAGACCACGCGGTGGAGATCGATCTCGGTGGTGGTGTCGCCTCCGTCGGGCATGAAGGCGTTGAAGTGCAATTCCCCGTAGCCGCCCACGGAGGTCGCGCTCGGTGTGCTCGGCCCTGTCGCTGCGTTCGGCGTCTCGGTAGACGGGGGCGTCTCGGCGGAGCTCGCCTCAGCTGTGCTCGCCTCGGGTGGCAGGTCGAGGGTAGGGCCGTGGTCCTGGGCCAGCACCGTCGAAGTCGGGACCAGGCCGCCGAGCAGCAGCGCGACAGCAGACAACGGGAGGATTCGGGCGGGCGGACGAAGCAACATGACTCACCTTATTGCAAATGACTTTCACTAACGATAGCGATGTAGCAGGGCAGGCTGTGGCGTCAAGGAAGTTGAGCCGTCAGGCGCGGACCAGGGGAGCGACGCGCGTCCGTGCCGATTCGGCATCATCGGGGCGACGAGGGTGCAGCGCGGGTGCGAGGCTGCTAGACTTTGCGCCATGATTTGGAGCTTCGACAGCCGTGGGTGGCGCTGCACGATGGTGCTCGCCGCTGCTCTTGGACTCGCCGCCTGTGGGGACGACGCCGCCTCGCCCGATGCCGGCACGACGACCGACGCGGCGCCCGCGGACGGGTCCACGATCGTGGCGCCGACCTGCGCCGCCTTGCCCGATCCGCCCAGTCCCGCGTGCACGCCTGTGCCGACGGATTACGCGCCGGGCGCGGACGACATGTGGGACGCATGCGTCTCCGACGACGGCGACTACCACCGCATCGAGCCGGTGATCAGCAGCGAAGCCCGGGTCGGCGCCTTCGAGCAGATTGCGGCGCTCCTCTTCGATAGCGCGAGTGATCCCAGCCCGGACGACTTCCTCTCCGCGCGCCTGATCTACCAGGAAGACCAAGGGCTCGATTCACGCGTCGTGCGTCGCAACGACCCGCACTTCACGGTGCCCGATGGGACCGACTGCACAGCCACGGGGGTGCCGGCGATGTACCCCGAGTACTGCGTCGGGCCGGGCATGCTCTCGCCCATGATCCTCGACGAGTTCACGGCCGGCGCCACGGGTTCGGGCCCGGAGCCGCCGCGCGTTCACGCCGCGCGCATCGAGGCGGGGCTGCTCTGGTTCTTCTACGTCTCGTCCTACAAGGAGAGCCTGACCTGCTC
>JAACVI010000538.1 GCA_009992505.1 Myxococcales bacterium | reverse complement strand
AGGCGTCCCGAGTGATGGAGGCCTGGGTCATGGCTTCGCCGCCGGGCGCGCGACGTAGAGCGTGCACACGCCGAAGGTCAGTGGTTCGACCGAGAGCACGTCGAGGCCCGCGCCACGCATCAGATCCGCAAAGACCTCGGCGGGCGGGAAGGCCGCGATCGAGCGCTCGAGGTAGCGGTACTCGGAGGCTCCGCTCAACCACGCGCCGAGGGTCGGCACCACGCGATGCACATGAAAGCGCGCCAGCGGGCCGAGCACGGATCCGCGCGGTTCTCCGAGCTCGAGGATGGCGATGCGTCCAGCGGGCCGCGTGACGCGCGCCATCTCCGCCAGGGCGCGGGCGCGGTCGGGCACGTTGCGAATGCCGAAGGCGATGCTGACCCCGTCGAAGCTGTCGTCCGCGAAGGGCAAGGCCTCGGCGTCGCCCTCGACGAGCTCGACGCGCTCGTCCAGGCCGAGGCGGCGCAGCTTCTCGGCGCCCACGGCCAGCATGCCGGCCGACGGGTCGAGCCCCACCACCTGTGCGTCCGGCTGACGCCGCGCGATGGCGATGGCGAGATCGGCCGTGCCCGTCGCGAGGTCGAGCACCCGCGCTCCACCCGTGAGCTTCAGCGCGTTGACCGTGCGCCGACGCCACCCTTGATCGACGCCCAGGGAGAGCAGCCGATTGAGCGTGTCGTAGCGATCGGCGATGCGATCGAACATGGCGCCGCTGCCACCCCGCGGGCCAGGCTCCGGAGACGATGTCGTCGGCTCGAGGGCGTTCATTCTTCGCCTCCCGTCGCCTCGCGCAGCTCGCTCTTGCGCGCATGGAGCCGCATGTGGCCGCGCTGAATGCCCTCCGTCGCCAGGGCGCGCAGCGCGGCGAGGTTGGAGGCCAAGCCAGCCGACGCCATCACCAACGCGAGCTCGCGCGCGGAGTTCACCGCCAGCAGCTCGAAGGCGACGCGGACGCCGGGATGCGCGCCGGTGGCACCACCCACGGTGCCGACCGCCATGGGCAGCTCGGCTTCGCCCACCAGGCCGTCGGCCGTGCGACGCCAGGTGGCCAAGGGCAGGTAGCGCCCCGACAGCGAGGCGTAGGCGTGGGCGCCCGCCTCGAGGGAGCGGAAGTCCTGTCCCAGCGCGAGCGCCACGGCGTCGACGCCGTTCATGAAGCCCTTGTTGTGCGTCACGGCGCGGTAGGGATCGAGCTCCGCGAAGCGGCTGGCGCGA
>JAACVI010000168.1:6371-9990 GCA_009992505.1 Myxococcales bacterium | reverse complement strand
CTGCGGACCCGTCGCCGCACCGCCCGCACTTGGCCTGCTCCGCCAGGAGTGCCATCCTCCGCGCCCATGCCGATGGATCCTGACTTCGTCGCCGACTGCCCCTACGGGCCCGGTGGTCTCTTGCTCGACGACCTGATCGAGGTGGACCGCGAGGCGAGCCGCGTGGTCGTGCGCATGCCGACGCACGCCGATCTGCCCCTGACTCGTGAGCAGCGCGCGCATCCCGTGCGTCATCCGCGCCACGTCAGCGGCGGGCTGATGGTGCACATGACGGGCATGGTCGGCTTCGTGCATGCCTACTACTGCCTCGATCTGCGCCACGCCGACGGCTGGATCGGCTACGGCGGTCGCATCTACGACGCGCGCTACCTCAAGCTCGCCCAGCCGGGGGAGCCGATGATCCTCGAGGCCACGGCGACCAAGGTGCGAGCCGGCGCCAAGCAGAGCTTCTGCCGCTACGACTTCCTCTTCACCCAAGGGGGTGAGCCCGTCTACAAGAGCGATCAGGTCGCGATCTGGATCAAGGTCGCCGATCCTCTCGAGGTCGCGTCGTGAGCGTGCACCGCGAGATCTTCCACGTGGAGACCAGCGGGCGCGGCACTTACGACGTGACGCCGCGTGTGCGCGAGGCGGTGGGCACGAGCGGGGTGGGCGATGGCCTGGCCACGCTCTTCGTCCATCACACGAGCGCCTCGCTGATCGTGAACGAGAACGCGGATCCCGACGTGCGCCGCGATCTCGACGCCTTCCTGACGCGCCTCGTGCCCGACGGAGACGCGCTCTACCGCCACACGGACGAGGGGCCCGACGACATGTCCGCGCACGTGCGCAGCGTGCTCACGGCCACGAGCCTCGGGCTGCCGATCGCGTTCGGGCAGCTCGACCTCGGCACCTGGCAGAGCGTCTACCTCTTCGAGCACCGCACCAGCGCGCACCGCCGCAAGCTCAGCGTGACCGTGCTGGGCTAGCGGCCCGTGAGCGAGCTTTGACCCAGGCGTCGTCCACAGCCTCCGCGCTCAACTTCACCGTCGACGCCTGCCTGCGTCCGTGGCGCCTCGAAGCTGCGCGAGCGCCCCGGCCCCACGTCGCCCTGCTGGCCTGGATGCTGGTCTGCGCGCTCTTGCTCGCCGGGCTGTACGCGAGCCCCAAGGCCTACGCGCTGCTCGCCGTCTTCGCGCACATGCGTGGCCTCTCCGCCACGCGCGCGCTCGGGCTCGCCGTGGTCGCGGCGGGCCTCGCCTTCGATCTCCTCGTCCGCTGGCTCTTGCTCTCGGCGCTGGCCGCCTGGCGTCGACGTCCGCGTCCCCTGGTCGCGGCGGTCGCGCCTGCGGTCGGCATCGGCCTCGGCGTGCTGCCGGGCATCGCCTGGCTTCTGGCGGCGGGCGCCACCGGACTGAACAGCGACGATCGGCCCAACGCGCTGCACTGGATCACCCTGGCGGTGCTCTTCTACATGGCGCTCGCCCTCTTGCAGCACGCGCTTCAGCTCACGCGCTGGCTCGGCACTTCGCGTCTGCTGGGCGCCGGCCTCGGCCTCTTCGTCTGGGGGGCGACCCTCGGGGCCAGCTCGTCCCTGCCCTCCGCCAGCGGACACGTGCGCGCCTTCGTGGCCGACGGTGTGTCCATGGCGCCGACCCTCGTGGCTGGCGACCGCATGCTGGTCGAGCTGCACCGCCAGCCTCGGCTCGGCGACATCGTCATCGTGCGCGCGCCCGACGGAGGCGAGGTCGCGCGTCGCGTCGTCGGTCTCGCGGGCGATCGGGTCACCTTCGACGGCGCCGGCTGCGTGCACGACGGCAGCCCCGCCGCCCAGATCGACCTGGAGCCCGCGGGTGATGTCTGCCCCGACTGTGTCACGCGCGGGGAGCAACTCGGAGGTCATCGCTACCGAATCGCGGGCAGCATGCTGCGCATCTTCGACACGCCCGAGATCGTGACCGTACCCGCCTCCCAGGTCTACGTCGTCGGCGACTACCGCGACCGCCGCTCCGACGCCCTGCACCGTGGCCCCGTGCCCCTGGAAAGCATCGTCGGCGTGGCCTTCGTTCGCTACGGCAGCCTGGAGCGTCAGGGTGATCTGACGGACTCCTGAGTTCGAGCCCGGCACATGGGATCCCCCGTGCTCTTCTGGGCAAAACTCGCTATCGTAGGCGCGCCCCGCCTCCTGTCCGCCCCCGCCTCGGAGAAAACGATGCGCGTCCGCTTGCCCCTCGCCCTGCTCTTCCGCTTGCCCCTCGCCCTGCTCTTCCTCTCGCTCACGCTGCTCGCCGGCTGTGGTCGCTCCTTCTTGCCCGCGGGTCCGGCTGTCGAGCGAGACGGTGGCTTCGACTCCAGCTTCCCCGACGGTGGCTTCGACTCCCACATTCCCGACGCCATGCCCGAGAGCGGCCCCGATACCGGCCCCGATGGGTCTCCAGGCTTCTGCGGCGACCTCAGCTGCGACGGTTCGGCGGGCGAGAACTGCTCCACCTGCGCCGTCGACTGCGGTTCCTGCACGGCGTGCGGCGATGGCGCCTGCAACATGGGCGAGACCTGCAGCAGCTGTCCCGGAGACTGCGGCCTGTGCGCCAGCTGCGGCGACGGCACCTGTAACTCGAGCGAGACCTGCGGCAGCTGCCCGGCGGACTGCGGCATCTGCGACACCTGTGGTGACGGCACCTGTAGCGCGGGCGAGAACTGCACCAGCTGCGCAGACGATTGCGGCATCTGCGACACCTGCGGCAACGGCACGTGCAATCCGGGCGAGGATTGCTTCAGCTGCTCCGCCGACTGCGGACGCTGTGTCACCTGCGGCGACGGCACCTGCTCCACCTCGGAGACCTGCGGTACCTGCCCGGAGGACTGCGGGCTCTGCGTGCGCTGCGGCGATGGCACCTGCTCCGCCTCGGAGAACTGCTCCTCCTGTGCCGTGGACTGCGGCCTGTGCGATCGTTGCGGCGACGGCACCTGCAGCGCCACCGAGACCTGCTCGAGCTGTCCCGGCGACTGCGGCCACTGCGACCCGTGCGGTGACGGCTTCTGCCGCGCCTCGGACGCCGAGGACTGCCTGACCTGCGCCAGCGACTGCGGCGCCTGCCCCGCCTGCGGCGACGGCACGTGCAACCCCAGCACCGAGAACTGCTCCACCTGCCCGGCGGATTGCGGCATCTGCGTGGGTTGCGGCGACGGTCGCTGTCGCGGCACGGAGGACTGCGCGAGCTGCGCGCGGGACTGCGGCGTCTGCTCCGTCTGCGGCAACATGCGCTGCGAGCCTCCCTACGAGAGCTGCACGAACTGTCGCAGTGACTGCGGCGTCTGCCCGTCCACGAGCTGCATCCAGATCGTGACCTGCACCTTCGGCTGCATCGACTTCGGCGGAGGCGGTGGCATCCCCAACTTCAGCATCAGCTGCATCGGCGACTGCATCGCCATGGGCTGCGCCGACATCCGCTTCTTCGTGGACCAGGTGGTCAACTGCGCCGTCGCCCACCTCGGCGAGTGCAGCGACCTCCCCTGCATTCAGCGTGTGTGCAGCAGCGAGATTGCGGCTTGTTTGGGAGCGCCGCGCTGCCCCCCAGGCACCTGATCCGCGGGCCCAGCCACGGTCGTTGAGCGGCTTACGTCCTCCGCGGGCCCAGCC
>JAACVI010000168.1:0-6345 GCA_009992505.1 Myxococcales bacterium | reverse complement strand
GAACCCGCGGATCGGTTCAGCTCGTGGAGCGCTCGGTCGGCGCGTGCGGGTTGTTGAGCCCGTGGTTCGACATGAGCTCCGTCACATTCACGACGCAGTGGTCGCAGATGAAGTCGGCGGGGAGCGGGATCTCGATCGTCTGCGGGCCGCTGAGGGTGGCCGTGTGGACGAAGACGCCGTCCGCGAGCACGGGTAGGGCGGGCGCGGGATCGATGATGGTGGTCCCGCAGGGTGTCGAGCCGACGGTCACGGGCGGATCATCCGGCAGCGAGGCCATGTTTTGGGCGATCGCGATGCGGTAGTGGCCGGGGTGGCGGATGGTCTCGTTGATGGTCTCGTTGATCGTCACGGTGAGCGTGCCGCCCTGGATGAGGGTCGTGACCTCGCCGGTGGAAACCGCGGGATTGCCGGGGTCGGCCTGGCCGCAGGGCGCGCTCTTCACGGGCGTCCCGAGGGCATCCTGCTCGGAGTCGCAGGCCGGCGCGACCCGCGTGAAGTGAGCCGAGGCGACCTCCGGCCCAAGGGCGATTACCGCGACCACGACCGACAACGCGACCCAGATTCGAAGACCAACCACTCGCAGCGTGTCCCGCCTTTCGGTGACCAAGGGAGCCTGCCGCGTACAGGCGCTCACTGTCCCGCGACGAGTCGGTCGGTCGTCGTCGGTGTCTCGCATCGAGTCGGTGTGGCGAGACAGCCATGCGAATAGTCGCAGCGGATCGCACTAGATACGCTGGCACGGCCCTTGCTCCTTAGGGGTTCCGGAGGCCCCATGACCAACGCAGCCACATCGAGAACCCAAGTACGGCGCGCGGCGAGCACCGCAGCCGTCATGCTGGTCATCTTCTGGGCCCCGTCGACTCCCGAGGTGTCGGTACAGACGCCTGCGACCGTCGAGGTCGCCTCGGCGCGTCTCGCGACCGCACCGAGTCATCCTTCCCATGCTCCCGTGCTCGCCACCGACGCACAGCATGGGGTGCTGGCCGTGGCTCCGGCGGCGTCCCTGGCGGCGTTCCCCGCCATCGAGCCTGTCGCGGGACCCAATGGGGCGGAGATTGCGCGGGGCGAGCTCATCGTCGCGCCGCTGCCTGGTCGTGAAGCGGACGTCGAGACGGCGCTTCGTCTGGATCACACGGTCCTGGCGGTCGAACGCCTCGTGAGCGCAGGTCTGCTCCACGTTCGGCTCGACGACTCCGTGGCGCTCGCCACCGCGCTGCCCGCCATCCGCGCGCTCGATGGCGTCGCCGACGTGACGACCAACGCGATCCTGCGCGGTTCGGGGCACGGCCGCGCGACCGAGGGCACGCCGAGCAGCCTGCTCTGGAACGTCCGCGCGATGAACCTGCCGTCCGACTCACACGAGCGCCGAGGTCAAGGTCGTGCGCATCGGGACGGCCGTGCGAACCTGGTCGTCGCGCTCCTCGACAGCGGCGCCGCCTACCGCGACCACGTCGACGCCGACGGTCGCGCGCACCCCGCGTCCCCCGGCCTGGCGTCGGTCGAGATCGTCGCGC
Source organism: Myxococcales bacterium (assembly GCA_009992505.1). GTDB lineage: Bacteria > Myxococcota_A > Polyangia > Polyangiales > Houyiibacteriaceae > JAADHO01. Next base: position 4,831 of record JAACVI010000168.1, on the reverse strand, counting down.
CCTACGACGCGCTCGACGGCGACGAGACGCCCGACGACGCGAACGGCCACGGAACGTTCATCGCCAACCTGCTCGTCGGTTCTCCCGGGCTCGGCCCCGACGCCGCCCTGATGCCCGTCCGCGTGCTCGACAACAACCTCGTCGGCACGGAGGCTGCGCTGATCGAGGGCATGGCACACGCCTCCCTCGAAGGCGCGGACGTCATCAACCTCAGCCTCGTGTTCGACGCCGCCTACCAGCCGACGCGCCTGCTCGACGCGGCCTTTGCCCAGACGCTCGCCAGCGGCGCCGTGATCGTCGCGGCCGCCGGCAACGATGGCGCCGCGCAGGTCCACTATCCCGCCGCGTTTCCCGGCGTCGTCGCGGTCGGCGCGAGCACGCTCGGTCGCCACGGCCTCGAGCGCGCTTCCTACTCGAGCTACGGCGCGGCTCTCGACTTCCTCGCCCCCGGCGGTGATCTGACGACGGACGTGAACCGCGACGGAACTCCTGACGGCATCCTGGCCGAGTCCTTCGACCCACAAGCGCCCGACCACTTCGGGTTGTGGCTGTATGCGGGCACCTCGCAAGCGGCAGCGCAGGGCTCGGCGGCGGCGCTCTACTTGCTCGCGGACGGCGTCGAGCCCGCGAACATCCCGGCACAGCTTCGCGAGAGCGCGCAAGGAGGTCGCTTCCACGTCGAGACCGGCGGAGGCTTCCTCGATGTCCGCCAGGCGCTCGCGCGTCACGTCGAGCTGCCTCGCGTCGGCGTCCAGACCTTCGCCGTGCTGGTCGAGCAGGGTGGAGTGCACGGAGTCGTGGCCCCTGTGGCGCTGCTCGATGTGGACGATCGACCGGTCGCCGGGGCCCGCGTGTACGGCCGCTTCCACGGCTCGATCGAGACCGCCACGACCTGCACCACGACGCGCGACGGAACCTGCACGCTGGAGGCCTCGCCCCTGCGTGCGGGCGCTGCCCTCGTCGCCCTCGAGATCGAGGCCGTCGTGCTCCGTGATGGACACGCGGTGCGACCGACGACTGTCACGACCTCGGTCGCGCAGGCCGACGCACTCGCAGCCGTCGTCGGCACGGGCTTCGGCTCGAGCTCCACCGTGTGGTCGATCAACCTCCGCCTGTTCAGCTTCTATGGGGGCTACACGACCTTCATGGTCTACGGCTCGGGCGAGGGCTCGGCGCTTCCTCCCACCGTGGTCGCGTTCGACACGCGCAGCGCCGACACGCTGCTCGCGAGCAGCAGCACGGACGGCGCGAGTCTCGTCTTCGTCGAGTGGCGCCCCGAGTCGTACCTGGGCACCGCGCTCACCAACGGCGGCGGCTTTGGATCGAGCTCGACGGTCTGGTCCAGTTGGAACTTCAGCCTGAGCGGTTGGGGGTCCTCGGTCTACACCTTCATGGGAGCGACGCAGGACCGTATGGAAGCTCCATGAACGCACCCCGTCCTGGCGACCTCCTCGGCACGCGCTACGTCCTCGTCAGCGCACTCGGGGAGGGCAGCTCGGCGACGGTGTTCAAGGCGCGCGATCGCTGGCTCGAGACGGATGTCGCGGTGAAGGTGTTCCGCGCCGCCGACGTCGGGGAGCGCACCGAGAGCGCTCGACGCGAGCACGAGATCGGTCGCGACTTCGGTCATGCAGCGCTCGCGGGCGCGCTCGACGCCGGTCGGTTCGGTGAGTATCCGTTCGTCGTCCTCGAGCTCGCGGCCGGCGAGCCACTCGACGTTGCGCTGCGTGGCGCGGAGCCCCGGCAGGTAGCCCAGGTGATCGATGCGGTGGCCGGCGGGCTCGCCGCGCTGCACGCGCGTGGGCTCGTCCACGGGGATCTCAAGCCCGCCAACATTCGCGTCGCGGGGCGCGACCACCGGCTCGAGGCACGCCTGCTCGACTTCGGCATCGCGCGCCCTCCCGGCACCGCGGGTGGTGGCACGGCCGCCTATGTCGCGCCCGAGGCGCTCGGTGGCGCGGCAGGCTTCGCGAGCGACCTCTTCTCCCTCGGCGTCGTGTCGTGGGAGGCGCTCACGGGCGCACTTCCCTTCGGCAGCGCGGACGATCCCGAGTATCTGACGCGGCTGATGCTCGGTGAGCCGTCCCAGGGCGCCGAGCGGATCCCCGACGAGCTCGCGCCCATCCTGCGGCGCCTGCTCGCACCGGCGGCTGCCGCCCGTTACGCGTCCGCGGGCGAGCTGCGCGGCGCACTGCGTACGGTCGTCGAGCTGCCTCCGCTCCAGGAGGTGCCGTCCACCGCACGCCTCGTCGACCGCGAGAGGACGCTGGCCGCCCTCCGCGCCTACGCGGCGGAGGTGACGAATGGCACCGCCGAGCCACTGCGCTTGGTGGGTGCGCCGCGCACTGGGCGGAGTCGCGTCATGGCGCTCGCCGCTGCCGAGGCGCGACTCGATGGGCTCGTGACGCTGGAGACGAGCGCGCGCGCGGGATTGAAGCCTTGGCTGCACGCGCTGGTCGCACAGGCGGAGCGCCTCGGCGCCAAGAGCGCTGACGGCGCCCGCGCGCTGATCGACGACGCCAAGGCTGGTCCCGAGGCGCGCCACGCCCGCCTCTTCGCCGTGCTGCAGGTGCTCGCGTCGGCTGCGGCCAGCACGCCCCTCGTCGTCTTCGTCGACGACGCGGACGACGCCACGCCCAGCGTGCGCGAGGCGATCCGCTTCCTCGCGGCCGCGCACGGAGCCGCGAAGCTCGGTTGGGTCATCGCCGAGCGCGGCGTCGAGAGCGCGCGCGCACTGCGGCTCGATGCCTTCGACGAGGAGCGCGCTTCCGCCGTCATCGCGTCCCTGCTCCCCGGCGTCGATGGCGGCGAGGAGCTGGCGCGACTCGCCTGCGTGCGCACGGGTGGCGCGGTGGGCGCGATCGTCGACGGCACCCTCGCGCTGGTCCACGCGGGCGCGATCCGCTTCGTCGACGGGCAGTGGAGGAGCGCGGCGGAGGGCGTCCCGGCGTGGGCCTACGCGGAGCTCGGCGCCTCTCGCATCGATGAGAAGCTCGCCCGGCTCAGGCCCGATGTGCGCAGGACCCTCGCCACGATCGCGTTGGATGGAGGCACGATCGACGCGGCGAGCGCGCGGCTCGGCCTCGCCGCGGACGCAGTGTCGCGAGCGGTCGCCCCCGCGCTGCGGGCTGGCCTCGTGCGTGAGGGGGGCGCCGGCCTCGAGCTCGCATCGCGCGAGGTCCGCGAGCGGCTGGAGTCCGGTCTCGAGCCCGCTGAGCGGGACGCGCTGCGCAACCAAGCGGTCGAGGCGCTCGCGGGTGTGGTCGATCCAGCGACTCGTGCCGTACGCGCGCGACACCTCGCGGCGCTGGGTCGCGGCTCGGAGGCCGTGGACGACGCGCTCGCCGCGGGCATGGCCGCCGCGGCGTCGGGCGATCTGCACTCCGCCGCCGAGCTGCTCGAGGATGCGTGCGCCTGGGGCGACGAGCTGGCCGCACGGCGCGCGACGCTCGCTCTCGCCGCGATCCTCGCCTCCCTCGGCCAGATCGACGCAGCACTCGCCGCGATCGACCGCGCCTCCGCCGCTGGCGCATCGACGGCGGTCGTCGCTCGAGCCCGTGGTCGCGTGCTGGCGCGCGCCGCCCGCTACGAGCAGGCGATCGAGGCGCTGAGCGCGCTCGCGAGCGCGAACGAACTCGAGGCCGAAGACCGCTTCTGGCTCGGCTGGTCGCTGATGATGCGCGGCCGCTACGACGAAGCCGAGCCGTTGAGCGCGCGAGCCGAACAAGCCCCTGCGGATCGAGCGAGGCTCGGACGGCTGGCGGGCACCATCGCCTGGCATCGCGGCCGTTTCGACGTTGCGTGCACGATCCTCGAAGAAGCGAAGGGCGACGCGGCTGCTGCAGGCGATCCGCTGCTCGGTGCGGAGGTCGAGCAGTCGCTGGGCACCGCAGAGCGGCTACGCGGTCGCCTCGACGCGGCGGCTGTGCACTACGGTGCTGCGATCGACGCCGCGCGCGAGGGGGGCTTCGTCGGCGTGTTGGCGAAGTCGCTCAACAACCTCGCGATCGTCGAATACCAGTCGGGCCGCTGGGAGCGCGCGCGGCATGCGTGGGAGTCGATGCAGGAGCTCGCGCTGCGGCTCGACGCGCACGAGGAGATCCTGCTCTCGCACAACAACCTCGGCCTGCTCTTCCAGAACCGCGGCGAGTACGCACGCGCTGAGCGTTCGCTGGGGAAGGCCATCGAGATCGCCCACCGTCGGGCCCTCGCTCGCTACGAGGCGATGGCGCTCGGCAACCGGGCGGAGGCGCGGTCCCGGGCCGGCCACCTCGAAGATGCGTCCGCGGATCTCGACGCCGCGGAGGCGATCGCGCAGCGAATCGGCGCGGACGACGAGCTGATCGAGTGTCGTCGGCGGCGCGCGATGGTGCGGCTCGCGCGGGGTGACGCGGCCGCCGCTCTGCCCCAAGCCCTCTCCGCAGCCGTGGACTCGGCTACCTCAGGCGCGAACGCGGAGGCGGGGCAAGCGTATCTGCTCGCCGCCGGCGCGGCGCGCGTGCTCGGCCTTATCGAGGAGGCCGAGCGACATGTCGATGCCGCGCTCGCGGCCTGGGCGGGAGGCGCCACGCGCCTCGACGCGGCCTGTCTCGAGCTGGAACAGGCGCGCATTGCCGTGGCGGCGGGCGACCGACGAGGGGCGGTACGCATCGCGCGCCACGCGGGCAGAGCCTTTGCCGAGCTCGGCGCCGAGCGCGAGCTCGCCGAGGTGCGCGCGATCGAGGACGCGGATCTCGCGGTCGATCGCGGGGAGGCGCTGCTCGAGATCTTGAAGGTCGCCGGGGAGGCCGCGGACGCGAGCGCGCTGCTCGATGTCGTGCTCGGTCGCATC
>JAACVI010000167.1 GCA_009992505.1 Myxococcales bacterium | reverse complement strand
ACACCCTGCCCGGCGAGGATTCGGCCACCGTGGCGGCACGCGTTGCTGGTGCTCGTGAGGCCGCGCGCGCTCGCGGCCCCGTGCGCGATCTCGAGGCGCTGATGACGCACGCCCGCGCCGACGCACTGAGCTTGCTCGATCGCGCCGTGGACAGCCTCGGCCTGAGCGCGCGCGGCTACGTGAAGGCGCTGCGCGTGGCGCTGACCCTCAGCGACCTCGACGGCAGCGACGCCATCGGCGTGAGCCAGATCGCCGAAGCAATACAGTACCGACTCCTCGATCGTCGCAGCGTGGCGGCGCGTGGAGTTCAACGACCGCGGGAGCGGCGAGAGGAGATGCAATGAAAGAGAAGTTGAAGGCGGTGCGCGAGGCCATCCGCGCGATCGAGAAACAGTTCGGCAAGGGCGCCATCATGCAGCTCGGGGACCACGAGGTGACGCGCGTGCCGAGCTTCTCCTCGGGCTGCGTCGCCCTCGACGAAGCGCTCGGCTGCGGAGGCTATCCGCACGGACGCATCGTCGAGATCTACGGCCCCGAAGCCAGCGGCAAGACCACGCTCACGCTGCACGCCATCGCCGAGTGCCAGCGCGCCGGGGGCATCGCCGCCTTCATCGACGCGGAGCACGCCCTCGACGTGCAGTACGCCCGCGCCCTCGGCGTGCGCACGGAGGAGCTGCTCGTCAGTCAGCCCGACACCGGCGAGCAGGCCCTCGACATCGTGGAGACCTTAGTGAACTCGGCCGCCATCAACCTGATCGTCGTGGACTCGGTCGCGGCCCTCGTGCCCCGCGCCGAGCTCGAAGGCGACATGGGTGACAGCCACGTCGGGCTCCAGGCGCGCCTGATGAGCCAGGCGCTGCGCAAGCTCACCGCCACCTCGCACAAGACCGAGACCACGCTGATGTTCATCAATCAGCTGCGCATGAAGATCGGCGTGAAGTTTGGATCGCCCGAGACCACGACCGGCGGCAATGCGCTGAAGTACTACGCCTCCATGCGCCTCGACGTGCGCCGCATCGGCGCCGTGAAGTCTGGCGAAGACGTGATCGGCAACCGCACCCGCGTGAAGGTGGTGAAGAACAAGCTGGCGCCGCCCTTCAAGCAGGTCGAGTTCGACATCCGCTACGGCGAGGGCGTGGACGCCGTGGGCGTGTTGCTCGACGCGGCCGTGGACAGCGAACTCGTGCAGAAGAACGGCGCCTACTACGCCATCGACGGCAAGACCTTCGCCCAGGGACGCGAGCGCGCGCGCCAGCACCTGAAGGCAGACGACGCGCTGTGCACGCGGCTGAGGCAAGAGCTCGAGGCCAAGTCCGTAGCGGCCGAAGGTGCGCAGGGGCAGCCCGCGAAGGCGCAGCCCGCGAAGGCGCAGCCAGAGCAGGCCGCGGCCTAGGTACGTCCGCCGTCACGCGGGAGGCATGGCTGCCAGCAGCCTGCCAAGACGGAGTCGCTCAGTCCGGCCCGTTGCAGGCCCACTCGAGCCCCACCCGCGTGACGCGCGGCGCGCCGTCCCGTGCGGACGTTCGCAGCGTGAGTTCGACCTCGACCACCCCGCCAGTGGGCAGGTCCAGGGGGAAGGGCAGGGCGTCGTCCGGCGTGATGCCCAGCGAGACGAAACTCGCCGTATCGAGGGAGGCCTCGTCGACGGCCTGACGCACGGCGACCTCGACCGAGCCCGCGGCGCCGTAATCCACCGCGAGGTGCACGTTCCTCCAGCGCGTGCTGCCATCCGCGCAGCCGTGAAAGACGTGGCGACGCGTGCCCTCGGCGGCGAAGCCGCCCACGCGCTTGCTACCCGTGAGGTCGCCCTGCGTATGAGGCCTCAACCCCACGGGCACCTGCGCCGTCACCTCGTGCGTCGCGCCCGAGACACGCGTCGCCATGCCGCCGGCGAGCTCCGCCGCCTCGGTGCTCACGACCCAGAGGTCTCCGAACGCGTCCGCGGCCACGCCGATGGACTCGCGCGGCGTCGCGCCCAGCGCCGTGAGATCGATGGTCTCCACGAGCGAGAAGGGCTCCATCGACAGCACCGACACGCGTCCATCCGTATGCGCGACCCAGCCGAAGCCATTCGCGATGGCCGCGCCACGCACGCTCGGGGGCGTCCGCACCCGCGTGAAGCGATCCGTCGGCGGGTCGTAGCGCACGGCCTGATCGCAGTAGAAGCCCGTGATCAGGAGCCGACCCCCGGAGTCGATGGCGAGCCCGTAGGCGAGGTAGCAGTCGAGGGGGATCTCGCGGATCACAGGCGCGAGCGGCAGCTGCCGTCGGTCCAGGCGCAGGAGCAGACCGTCCTTGGAGATCATCCAGAGCGTGCCCCACGGGTCGAAGGCCGCGGCGTAGGGCTGGAAGCCCGGCGTGTCGACGCGGTCCAACTCCGCGCCCGTCATGCCGTCGACGTGAATTACGCGCATGCCGTCGTGCATGCCGATCCAGAGGTCGCCGCCGCTGATGCCGTCGAGGCCGAGGTTCCCGTCCACGGCGATGGCGCGTCCCACGCCGCCGACGTCTCCGACGGGCGCGTGGAGCAGCACGCACTCGTCTTCGCCCTCGGGCAAGACATTGGTCGGCCCGGCCGACGTGCGCACATCGCCGCTGCCATCGGCGTCGACGCAGCGCTCCGGGAAGCCCGCCACCTTGGTCAGGCTCGAGACGCCGCCGAACTGCCGATTCAGCACCCAGGCGTCGCCGTGATAGTCCACGGCCACCCGGCTCGGGTCGTCGCCCATGGTCGCGTAGCGTGCCGTCTCGATGGCGCGCGCCGGATCGATGCGCGACAGGCTGCGCTCGCGACTGTTCGCCACCCAGAGCGCCGCTTGCTCGAACTCGTGGCGCGCCAACGTCAGCTGACCCGTGTCCGTGAGTGCGGTCTCGTCGCCCGCGGTCGGCGGCTCGAAGCTCGCGTCACCCTCACCCCAGACTCCACCGACACACCCTGGCGTGCAGCCGCCACATGGGCTCAGCGCGCCGTCGTCGACGAAGCCGTCGCAGTCGTCGTCCACGCCGTTGCATGTCTCACCCCTCGGGGTGAGAGCGCCTTCGCACAGTCCCCAATGTCGATTCACGCAACGTGCGTAGCCCGCGATGCAGATGCCGACACCCTCTTGGCTCGCGTCTCCGGGGAAGCAATCCCCCGCGCTCCCCGGCAGGCAGGGGCAGCCGGTGGCCAGCGGATCGGCCGCGCAGTCGGGCGTGGGCACGGCCACGCAGTCGCGATTGCGCGACGCGTTCTCGTCGTCGCAGTCGGGACCGAGCTCGCAGCCGTCGCCGTAGCCGTCGAAGTCCAGATCGACACAGCTCGGGGCGCTGCTCCCACAGGCCGAGAGGCTCAGGGCGCCGATCGAGAGTGAGCAGACGAGGAGGGTACGCAGCAAGAAGCGCAGGATAGCCCGAGAGGCCCTCCGAGGCTTGTCTCGCAGTCCTCGACGTCGCGTCGCGTTGCTTCGGTGGGCTCGCGCCTGTAGCACGCGCTGATGCGCTGGTTGGTCACAGGTGCGACGGGCTTCGTGGGCGGCGCCGTGGTGCGTCGTCTGCTCGCCGAGGGGCAGGACGTCGTGGCCCTGTGCCGGGAGGGCACGTTGGGACCGACCCTCGAGGCCGGCGGCGCGCAGGTCCTCACGGGAGATCTCAGCTCTCCAGGGCGCCTCAAGGAGGCCGCCCGAGGCGTCGACGTCGTCGTGCACGCGGCCGGGCTCGTTGAACGTCGCTCCTCCCCGCGCGCGCTCGGCTGGGTGAACGTCGCCGGTTCCGAGAACGTGCTTCGGGCGAGTCGCGCGGCGCACGTGAGCCGCCTGGTGCACGTCTCGTGCGCCGACGTGACGCTGAACCTGAAGCCGCGGGTGGGTTGGAACGAGGACAAGGCGCTCAGTCAGCCGCCCCTCGGCGCCTATGCCCGGACCAAGCTCGCCGCGGAGGAGCTGATGATCGGCGGTGGCCGTGACGGCCTCGAGACCATGGCGCTGCGTCCGGCCTGGATCTGGGGCGCAGGCGACAAGAGCCGCTTGCCGGCGCTCGCCCAGGAGGTGCTCGACGGCGGCATCGGGATCGTGAGTCGTGGGGAGCGTCTGCTCGCGACGACTCACGTGGACAACCTCGCCCAGGCGGTGCTGCGTGCGGGCATGGCGCCCGACGCCCGAGGTGGCGTCTATCATGTGGTCGACGCCGAGATGGTGCTCGCCGGCGACTTCCTGGCGGACGTCGCCAACGCCCTCGGAGGCAAGACGCGCTCCCTGGGCGGCACCCGTCGGGCGATGTGGAGCGCTCGCTGGGCGCTTCGGCGAGGCGTGCCCGCCTTGCTCCCGGAGGAGGTCGCTCTGCGCGGCCTCGCCACCAGCTTGGATCAGCAACGCGCGATCCGTGACCTCGGCTACGTGCCGCCCATGTCCATGGCCGATGGCATGGCCCAGCTGCGCGAGTGGATCGAATCCGAAGGCGGATCCAAGGCAATCGCGGCCCAGCTTCGGGCGCCCGCCGAGGACGCGGACGTGGACGCACAGGTCCGCCTGGCGGATGGCGCGCGAACGCGTTGACAGCCCTGGGGCGACCGGCTAAGCAAGACGCCCTCGCGAGGTCTCGGCTTTGCGAGTTTTGACAATGCGGCGCGAAAGCGCGACTTGGAGAGGTGGCCGAGTGGTCGAAGGCAACCGCTTGCTAAGCGGTCGTACGGTCAAAAGCTGTACCGAGGGTTCGAATCCCTCCTTCTCCGCCGAGGCGCTCAGCATTTTTCCTACGGGAAACGTCTGAGGGACTCGCGTTCAGTGGGGCAGCCCGCTAGACGATGTTGGTTCAGCGGTGCAGCCCGCTAGACGATGTTGGTTCAGCGGTGCAGCCCGCTTGACGTTGTTGGGTTCACGATTATGCTGCGCGACCCTGGAGCCATGGCTCAATTGGATAGAGCACCGGTCTACGGAACCGGGGGTTGGAGGTTCGAGTCCTCCTGGCTCCGCTAAGACGAGCGCCCGACCAGGGGGCGCACAGAGACAGGCCTCGACAGCACGTTGGGCCTCGGCAGGAAGAGGGGCCTCGGCAGGAAGAGGGGCCTCGGCAGGAAGAGGGGCCTCGGCAGGAAGAGGGGCCTCGACAGCACGTTGGGCCTCGGCAGGAAGAGGGGCCTCGACAGTCGTCGGGGCCTTTTTTGCGCGTGGGTTCAGGCTCACACTTCAGGAGCCCGTGGACGAAGCCGATCGAGTCTTCATGCGAGAGGCGCTGCGCGAGGCGGAGTTCGCCGCGTCGCTCGGTGAGGTGCCGGTCGGTGCCGTGGCCGTACGCGCCGGTGAGGTAATCGCCCGTGGCCGCAACTTGCGCGAGCGAACCCAGGATCCCACCGCGCACGCGGAGCTGATCGCCCTGCGCCGGGCGTCCGCTCGCCTCAGCACCTTTCGCCTCGACGAGGTCACCATGTACGTGACGCTCGAGCCTTGCCCGATGTGTGCCGGCGCCATGGTGAACGGTCGCGTGGGCCGCGTCGTCTGGGGCGCCGACGACCCCAAAGCGGGGGCGCTTCGCTCCCTCTTCACCCTCGGGGACGACTCCCGCTTGAACCACCGCTGCGAGCTCGAGGGTGGGGTCCTGGCGGACGAATGTGGGGCTGTCCTGAGCCGCTTCTTCAGCTCCGTCAGGAGCCGATCGCGCCTGCGCGGAGGCCGTTGACAGGCCCTTCGCTTCTGCTAGGTTCGCCCGCGGAGAGCTGGCCGAGTGGTCGAAGGCGCTTGATTCGAAATCAAGTGTACCGGGAACGGTACCATGGGTTCGAATCCCATGTTCTCCGCCAGGATCTTCGGTGATCCAGGGCCCCAGGAAGCTCGAAGTTCGCTCCGACTTTCCGCCGCCCGTCGTTCCTTGAAGCTGCGTTCGATGGGGTCTTGGGTGCCTGCACCCGACCTCCGAAACACCTGATCCCAGGAGGGGTGACCGAGTGGTCGAAGGTGCACGATTGGAAATCGTGTGTACCGGGAACGGTACCGGGGGTTCGAATCCCTTCTCCTCCGCCGCTGACTCGTAAGAGCCAGCAACCGAACGTACAGTTCGGAGGGTTCAGTGGTTCGGAAGGGAAGTCAGGGCCGAAGCTCGGGGCCTTTGATTTCCATCTCTCCATCGACGCGCAGCGACAGGACGATTCGACGCCAACGAGGCAGACCTCGTGTGTCTCATGGTCCTGCCAACGCTGGCCCGTCAACTCCGCCAGGCCCGGAAGGGAGCAACGGTCGCGGTTACCAGCGTGTGGCGGGGCCTTTCTAATTCTGGGCCCAGCCGGGGCCGATCCGCGGCTTACGTCCTCGGCGCCTCGGTCGCGGTACCGATGTACCGCTCGGTCGGCGCCTGCGGGCGCGCTCGCGGCTCGACCCCGTCT
>JAACVI010000166.1 GCA_009992505.1 Myxococcales bacterium | reverse complement strand
GGCCGACGGCGGCGCGGCGGATGGCGCCACGGCGGACGCCGGTACCGATGGCGGCTGGCCCGCGGGCGGCACGGTGGCGGGCGGCGCCCTGTGCAGCGCGACCTCGCTGGACGAGAACGGCGCCAGTCTCAGCTGGCTGCTGTTGGTGATGCTCGCGATGCTCTGGGTCGCGCGTCGGCGCCTTGCGCGGAGGTCCATGCGACGGAGCAAGCTCCTGGGCCTCACCACGCTCCTCGTCCTCGTCGCGCTGAGTTCGAGCGCGTCGGCGCAGGTGGAGCTCGACCGCTTCCGCCCGTCGGAGGTCGCGACAGAGGGCTTCGCCGTCTCGAACGCGCGGGACCTCGGCCACATGCGCTACTCCCTGGCGTTGCACCTCGACTACGCGAACGACCCACTCGTGTTCGAGTCGGTCGCCGGACGTCGCGGCTCGGAGAGCGCGCAGCCCGTGGCCAATCAGCTCGTGGCCCACGTGGGCGGCGCCCTCGGCCTCTTCGATCGCGTCGTCGTCTACGGCGGTCTCCCGGTGAACCTGGTGCAGTCGGGTGACCGCTTCGCCGGCACCACCCCCGACGGAGCCGGTCTCGGCGATCTATGGCTCGGCGCCCGCATTCGCCTGCTGGGCGGAGGCGACGCATCCTACGCTCTGGCGCTGGGCGCGACCGTGAGCCTGCCACTCGCGCATCTGATCGACGGTCAGGAGCACTACTCGGGCGACCGCAGCGCGCGCTTCTTGCCCGAGTTGCTGCTCGACGTGGACCTGGGTCCCATCGCCTTCGCGGGCAACGTGGGCGTGCGCGTCCGCGGCGCGACGGGCGTCGGGAACCTGACCGCCGACGATGAGCTCACCTACGGCCTGGGCGCGAGCATCCCGCTCATCGACGACACGCTCGTGGCGCACATCGACGCCACGGGCGCCACCGACCTGCACGACTTCAGCGGGCGCACGGTGTCCAACTTCGAGTTGCTCTTCGGCGCCAAGTACCAGCACGAGAGCGGCTTCGTGGCCGGCCTCGCGGCGGGTCCGGGCCTGACGCGCGGCTACGGCACGCCCGACGTGCGCGTGGTCGCCATGCTCGGCTACACGACGCCCGCGCCCGCGCCGGTCGAGGAGCCGCCGCCTCCGCCGCCGGCGGACACCGACGGGGACGGTCTGCTCGATCCCGACGACCAGTGCCCCGCGCAGCCGGAAGACATGGACGGTTTCGAGGACCACGACGGCTGCCCTGATCCCGACAACGATGACGATGGCGTGCTGGACGTGGAGGACCACTGTCCGATCGACGCGGAGGACCGCGACGGCTTCGAGGACACGGACGGCTGCCCCGATCCCGACAACGATCAGGACGGCATCGCCGACAACGACGACCGGTGCCCGGACGAAGCGGAAGACATGGACGGCTTCGAGGACACGAACGGATGCCCCGATCCCGACAACGATCAGGACACGGTGCTCGACCCCGACGACGCCTGCCCGCAGACGCCGGGCACTCCGGAGACCGCAGGCTGCCCCGCGGAGGCGCGCGTGGAGCGCGCCACGGGATTCATCGTGATCCTGCAGCGCGTCGAGTTCGCCACCAACCGCGACGTGATCCTCGAGAGCAGCATGCCCGTGCTACAAGCGGTGCAGTCGATCATCGCGACGAGTCCGCAGATCCTGAAGGTCCGAGTCGAAGGCCACACGGACGACCGCGGACGCGACCGCGCGAACATGGACCTGTCGCGCCGCCGTGCGGCGAGCGTGCAGCGCTGGCTGATGGAGCATGAGATCGACGGGAGTCGCCTCGAGGCCTTCGGCTGCGGCGAGCTCTTCCCCATCGGGACGAACCACACACGCGCGGGTCGCCAAGACAACCGCCGGGTGGAGTTCCGCATCATGGACCCGGCGCCGGAGCAGGCAGGTCCCGACCGCGAGGGGTGCCAAGCCGCGGAGTGATCGCTCGACGCGGGTCGGCGCATTGGATCATAGGCATGCCTGCGCGAAGCGCGGTCGGACTTGGGCAAGAAGCCGGCCCCCACGGGACCCTCCCGTTCGGCGGTCGGCTCCAAGAATCCCACGATTCGCGCAACGCGGACGCAAAGCCGTCCCCCGAAGGACCCTCCCGTTCGGCGGCGTGCTCCGAGGATCCCACGATGCGCGCGCCGCCCGGGCGGAGGAGTGGCCCCCAAGCCTTGGCCACGAGTTTGACGCCCGGAGGTCTCAGGGGGACGATGGAGCCATGCGTTGTCTCCTCGTCGGGGTCTGGTTGTTGCTCGCGCCCCTCGTCTCGTCTTCCGCGTCGGCCCAAGACGCGCCGCAGCCGACCGTTCTGAGCGCCCTCGGGGCGATTCAGCACGCGTGCCGTGACTCCGAGGACGCCGGGCCGCGGCGACTCTACGCCGTCGATGTCCCGCGCTTCTCCTTCGTCCGCTACGACGCGGCGGCTGGCAAACTCGAGATCGACATGCGCCGCAACTTGCGCATCTTCGGGGGTGCGGCCGAGCTCTTCCCCTCCGATCTCGAGGCCATCGCCTTCACGGCCGGCGCCGACCGCGCCACGGAGCTGCGCCGCGTGGCCTCCGAGGGCGCGAAGCTGAGGCTCGGCTTCTTCCTCTCCTTCGACGAGCCCTCCCGGCACGCCTGCTTGATCCGGCCCGCCGCGGGCGTGACCACCGTTCGCATCGATCTGGCCTTCGTCGAGCTGCTCTCGACCGACGGCTCCGTGCTCGCGCGCGACGACACGGATCGCCTGCGCTCCTGGGCGGACGACGCCGAGCAGGATGGCGTCCCCGGGCAAGGCCCACGTGGCGTCCTCGGGTCGGCCAGCCTGAGCGGCAATGGCCAGCTGCCCGAGGCCTGGCAGACCGGCATCGCCAACGCCTCCGTGGGCCCTCTGGCGCGCGACCTCTCGCGCTGCATGGCTGCGGCCGTGACTCGGGGCGCCGACAACGCGGCCGACGTCGTGCTGCGCCTGACCCTCGACGGCGAGACCGGTCAGGTCGAAGAGTCCGAGGTCGAGCTCTCCTCCTTGGGAGATGACGAGGGCGCCGCCTGCGTGGCCCGTGTGGTCAAGGCGCGCCTCCGGCTGCATCCCAGCCGCGGTGCCGGGCGTGTGACGCTCAGCGTACCCGTTCGCCTGCGCGGCGAATGACTACTCGTCGGCCTGGTCGAGCAGCCGCGTGAGCTCGGGCTGATAGCGATCCACCACCGAGAGCAGGGTGTGGACCATGGAGCGCAGGGCGCGCCTGTCGAGGTTGGAGTCCGTGTGCAGGACGGCGCTGAGCCGCACCTCGCCGGTCGCCGGATCCCACTCGAATTTGGGGCCCAGGAGCTGGAAGTTCAGCTCCATCAGCCGGCGCAGCAGCGCGGGCGTGGCCGTCCCCTCGGGCGTCGACTGCACGAGGCGCGGGATGAAGAGGTAGAGGGTGTCGGTGACGTCGCTGTACACCAGCGTGAGCACGAGCTCGCGCTGCGCCTCGTCGTCCACGTGACGCACGCTGCAGCGGGCGCGCGCCGCCGAGAGCGTCTCGCACATGGGCGCGAGCTGCATCTGCTCGAGCACCTCGCGCATGGCGGGCAGGTAGCGCGGCACGCCCGCGGCGGGCGCCTCGGCCACGCCTGCGTCCTGGGCCCGCGTGGGCGCGGCCCAGCAGAGCAGGAGCAGGAGGCTCGCGCTCTTCAATCCAAGATGTCGAGCCATCCATGCCCCAGGTTCGCGCCCTCGTCGTCCACGGGCTGCATGCGCATGAAGATCTTGCCCTTGCAGGTCTGGGGATCCACGTCGCCGAAGTATCGGCTGTCCTGCCCGATGTAGCCGCGGTTGTCGCCGAGCAGGTAGATCTTGTCGTCGGGGACCACGTGATCCCGCAGCCGGAAGGTGAAGTGACTCGGCTCGAAGAAGTAGTGGTCGGTGTTGCCGAGCTTCTCGATGCCGTAGGTCATCTCGGTGGTCACGCCATTGTCCACGTCGTGGAAGCGCGGATGGCTCATGATGTCCCGGTCCGGCGTGGTGCTGTCCGGGCGGTTGTTCCCGGGCGCCGTGGCCGAGATGGTCAGCTGGCCGCGTGGCGCCGTGACCGTCATGCCACCGAGGGCGATCACGCGGCCCATCACGAAGATCTGGGGTTGTCCGGGGTGGCGGCAGACCACGATGTCGCCCATGTCCGGCGTGCCGCCGCGCCACAGGAAGACCTTCTCGCCCGTGATCATGGTGGGCGCCATGCCGTTGTGGCCGACCACGACCTCGTCCACGAAGAAGAAGCGCAGCACGCCGCCTACGATCAGCAAGAACCCGCCCACCCAGAGCACGATCTTGAACAGGATCTTCAAAAAATTCTTCACAAGGCTCTATTCCCGGTAGCCGCCCGCCGTGTCAAGCGTGCTGGCTCGATGTGGCTCGCACGAGCTCGCGTCCCGCCGCTTCTGGATCGCCCGCCCCGAGGATCGCGCGGCTGAGTGCGACTCCTCGGGCGCCTGCTCTCAGCGCCTCCACGGCCTTCTCGGCGTCCAGGCCCCCGAGGCCGACCACGGGTAGCGGCGCGCTCGCCACGAGGCCGGCGAAGCGCTCGAGGCCGAACGGCTCGCCCTTTCCGGGCACCTCGAAGATCGGGCTGAGGGTCGCATAGTCGGCGCCTTGTCGCGCGGCGTCCTCGAGCCCGGGGCCATCGTGGCGAGAGCAGCCGACCAGAGCGCCTGCCGGAAGCAGCGCCCGCGCGTCGGCGACCGAGAGCCCCGACTCGGGCAGCTGCGCTCCGTCGGCGTCGAGCAGGGCAGCCACGTCGGCGCGGCGGCTGATCAAGAGCCGCGCTCCATGGGCTCGGGTCACCCTGCGCAGTTCGCGTCCGAGCGCCACGAGCTGGGCGTCACTCGCGCTCGGCTGGCGCAAGAGCACGTCGGCGTCGCTGCCCGTTCCACGCAGCGCCGCGTCCACGCGCTCGAGAAGGTCCGCGTAGCCCTCGGGCGTGATCATCAGCAGTCGGGGCGCGCCGTCGCTCACGGGTTCGGCTGCGGCGCGTGGGTCTGCGGCGCGTCGGTCTGCGGCGCGTCGGTCTGCGGCGCGTCGGTCTGCGGTTCGGCGCTGGCAGTCGAATCCGCGCTCGCGGGCGCGCTCAGCACCTGGCGCGCGCGCTCGCCTTCGCGGCTGCTCGGGTAGCTGCGCACGATCTCCTCGAGCGTCTCGCGCCGCGCGTCCCCGTGGCCCTCGTCCCCGAAGCGCTCGGCCAGGTTCCACAGCGCCTCGGAGGGTGTGTCCTCCATACGCCGCGCGGGATCGGGATCCGACGCGCACTGGAAGGGCGCGCCCAGGAACGAGAGCAGGACGACGAGGAGGGCGGCCTTCACGCCTGCTCGGAGCCGATGACGCCTTCGAGCGGGCTGCTGGCCGTGGCGAAGAGCTTCTGCGGGATGCGTCCGGCGAGGAAGGCGTCGCGACCGGCCTGCACGGCGCGGCGCATGGCGCGAGCCATGCGCGCGGGATCCTTGGCGCCCGCGATGGCGGTGTTCATCAGCACTCCGTCGACGCCGATCTCCATGGCGCGCGCCGCGTGGGAGGCCGTGCCCACGCCCGCATCGACCAGGATCGGCACGCTGGCGCGTCGCGTGATGATCTCGAGGTTGTAGGGGTTCTGGATGCCGAGCCCGCTGCCGATGGGCGCGGCCAGGGGCATCACGGCGGCGCAGCCCAGATGCTCGAGCTTGCGCGCGGTGATCGGATCGTCGGTGGTGTAGGCCATGACCACGAAGCCCTCGGCGACCAGGATCTTGGCCGCCTCCAGCGTCTCGGGGATGTCCGGGTAGAGCGTCTCCGAGTCGCCGATCACCTCGAGCTTCACCAACGTGGTGTCGAGCAGCTCGCGCGCCAGCCGCGCGGTGCGCACGGCCTCCTTGGCGGTGGCGCAGCCGGCGGTGTTGGGCAGCAGGGTCACGCCCGCGTCCTTCAGCACGCCCAGGATCGAGCCCTCGCCCCGCGCCGAGAGATCCACGCGGCGCACGGCCACGGTGACGATCTCGGAGCCGGACTCACGGATGCACGCCCGCGCGATCTCGAGGCTCGGGTACTTGCCCGTGCCTGTCAGCAGGCGGGATTGGAAGCTGAACTCAGCAACGCGGAAGGTGTCGTCTTGCATGTGTCTCCAGGGCTCGCGGCCAGGTCAGCCGCCGCCGACGAAGTGGACCACTTCGACCACGTCGCCGTCGTTCAAGGTCGCCGTGCCGTGTTCGGCGCGCGGGATGATCTCTTCGTTGCGCTCGACGGCCACCAGCACGTCGCCGAGGCTCATGGCCTCCAGCAGCGTGCGAACGGTGGCGCCAGCTTCGATCTCACGGTCTTCGCCGTTCACCTCGATGCGCATCGCCGCGAGGGTAGG
>JAACVI010000537.1 GCA_009992505.1 Myxococcales bacterium | reverse complement strand
GCGGACACGGAGACCGAGTGCGCGCTGTGCTCAGGCGGCGTGCCGCGGCATGGTTTGCTAGCATGTGCAGCGCTTCCGTCGATACAGTCGCCGCCTGGTGGTGATGATGATCGGCCTCGTCTACTCGATTCGCGGCCTGGCGGAGCTGCTGGCAAGGTAGCGTTTGGCACGCCGTCGTGGAGCCGAAACGGCCGCATGCGGTTGGGGAAGACCGCGGGCCACGATTCGAGTACGCTCCGAGTTCGGAAGTCTTCGGATGCTAATTTACGCATACCTATTCGCACTCGTCGTCGGGGGGGTCCTGCTCGGGGCCTCGGTTCTGCTCGGGGGACACGACGGCGTTGGTGAACATTCGGCTGACGGCGATGCCGGCGGCGCCGACGCGAGCGCCGACCTCGACGGTGATCTCGACGGTGATCTCGACGGTGATCTCGACGGTGATCTCGACGGTGATCTCGACGGTGAAGCGAGTGGCTTCGGGCACGACCTCGACCACAGCCTGTCGACCGACAACCACGGGGGCCTCGAACACGACATCGGCGTGGGCGCCGACTTCCTGCTCTGGTCCCTGACGTCGATCCGCTTCTGGACCTTCTTCCTCGCCTTCTTCGGTCTCACCGGCCTGTCCCTCGAGGGTCTGGGACTGATCGACAACTCCACCGTGACGCTCGGGCTCGCGATCATGACGGGCCTGATCACGGGCTACGGTGCCGCCGGTGTGATCCGCTGGCTCTCGCGTGACACCAGCGGCACCGCCGCGACGTCCGCCGACTACGTGGGCAAGTCCGTGCGCGTGGTCGTGCCCGTGAAGGCGGGCCACACGGGCAAGGTGCGGCTCGAGCTGAAGGGCCAGCTCGTGGACGTGCTCGCCTTCGCGGACGACGACGAGAACTTCGCCTCCAAAGACGAGGCCATGATCATCGAGATGGATGGGACTCGCGCGCGCATCGCACGTGTGGATGAGCCCCGTGGACGTAGCTAGACAATGAAGCAGATGCACACCGCCTCGAGTGGCCGGGCACAGGGAGCGCAGAGATGAACCAAACCTATGGCGGGACTCCGCCAGGAACCTATGAGGGTAACCCCCTCGATCAGCTGATGAGCAGCCCTTGGCTGTGGACCCTCTTGATCGCCTTCGGCGTGGTCTTCGCGGTGCTGATCCTGATCGGCATCATGAAGAAGTTCGTCTACATCGCGCGACCGAACGAGGCGCTCGTCTTCAGCGGCAAGAGCTACGTCGCCGAGGACGGCCAGAAGCTCGGCTACCGCGTCGTCAGCTCCGGCATGCGCGCCCTCCGGATCCCGATCCTGGAGCAGGTGGATCGCCTCGACATGCGCATCCTGCCCATCGACATCGTGGTGAAGAACGCCTACTCGAAGGGCAACATCCCGCTGCAGATCCACGCTATCGCCAACGTGAAGCTGCACTCGAACAGGGTCGTGATTCGAAACGCCATCGAGCGTTTCCTCGGCCGCTCCCTGATCGAGGTGCAGACGGTCGCGCAGCAGACGCTCGAAGGCGCCGTGCGTGAGGTCATCGCCACGATGACGCCCGAGGAGGTGAACGAGGATCGCCTGAAGTTCGCGGAGAGCCTGATCCTGGCAGCCGAAGACGATCTGCATGTGCTCGGGCTTCAGCTCGATACGCTGAAGATCCAGAACGTCGCCGACGACACGGGCTACCTCGACTCCCTCGGTCGCCCCGCCATCGCCAACGCT
>JAACVI010000536.1 GCA_009992505.1 Myxococcales bacterium | reverse complement strand
CGCCCATGGAGTAGACCGTCGCACCCGAAGGGGAGGTCCTGACATGGACCTGCACCGGGACTGCCGCCACGACCTCGTCTTCGACGGGCTGCGCCTGGTCGTCAGGCTTGGCGTCGCTCGTGTCTGGCTCGACCGCGTTCGGATCCACGGCCGGCACTGCCGTCGCTGTGGTGGGCGTCGCTGTGGTGGGCGTCGCTGTGGTGGGCGTCGCTGTGGTGGGCGTCGCTGTGGTGGGCGTCGCTGTGGTGGGCGTCGCACTGGCCGCCGCGGGCGTGGTCTGGGCGGCGGGTGCGTACATGGCGTAGGCGCCGCCGGCGAGGCCGAGGAGAAGCAGCACGCCCAGGCCGAGCTGCCAGCGACGGGCCGCGCTGGGGTGAGCGCGCTCCATCGAGGCAGTTGTGTCCAATCCCGCCGATGCGACGAGGGGGCCATCCTCCGGGATCGACTCCGCGCGCGCCGCTCGAGCGCCATCCCCGAGCTCTTCCTCGAGGGATGGCTCGGACGTGGCGTCCATGGAGCTGGCCGAGGCGTGCTGGAGCTTGGGCCGCTCCCCGGAGACCTCGCCGGTCGTCGGGCCGTGGGACCAGGCCAATTCGAAGGCTTCGAGGATCTCCTCGGCGTTGGCGTAGCGGTTCCCCGGCTTCTTCTGCAGGCAGCGCAGCACGATGGCGTCCAGCTCGGGCGACAGATCGGGCCGCAAAAGGCTGGGCGCGTTGGGCGCCTCGGTGGCGTGCTTGACGATGCAGTCGTAGACGCCGTCGGCCACGAAGGGCGGCTGACCCGTGAGCATCTCGTGCAGGATGCAGCCGAAGGAGTAGAGGTCGGCGCGCGCGTCCACCTCCGCCGTGGACTTGCCCTGTTCGGGCGCCATGTACAGCGGCGTGCCCAGGATCTGACCGGTCTGGGTCAGGCTCGGCGCGTCGTCGACTTGCCGCATCTTGGAGATGCCGAAGTCCACGACCTTGAGCAGGTCTCTGCCACGCTTCTTGGCCAGGAAGAGGTTGTCGGGCTTCAGATCTCGGTGCACGACCTGGGCCTGGTGGGCGGCCGTCAGCGCGGACAGGAGCTGGGGCACGTACTCGGCGACTTCTTCGTCGGGTAGCCAGGGCATGCCCTGGCCGCGCGCCGCGCGCAGGCGCTGACGCTGCATGCGGGAACCGAGGTCTTCGCCCTCGAGCAGCTCCATGACGACGAAGAGCCGACCGTCTCCCGTCTGGCCGAGGTGGGTGACGGTGACG
>JAACVI010000165.1 GCA_009992505.1 Myxococcales bacterium | reverse complement strand
GGTGTCGCCGCCGCCGAGCAGGTCCTCGACCTGGGCGCGCAGCTCATCGAGATCGAAGGGCTTGTCGAGGAATGCGTCGGCGCCGTAGAGGGGCGAGGTCATCTCGTTCAAGCGCTCGCCGATGCCCGTGAGCATCAAGACCTTCGTGTGCTTGAGGTCGGGCTCTTCGCGCACGGCGCGGCAGACTTCCCAGCCGCTCATGCCCGGCATCATCACGTCGAGCACGATCAGATCGGGTTTCTCGGCGCGGGCCGTCTCCAGGGCTTCCTCGCCATCGGACGCTTCGAGGACGCGCGCCCCGAGCCGTTCGAGGTGACGCGCCACCAGGGCGAGGATCTCCAGGTCGTCGTCCGCGACGAGGATCGTGGTCTTGGTGTCGCTCGTGGTCATGGCAAGCCTCCGAAGGGCCGCATGGTCTTCGGTGCTCGGACTTCTGTCAATCGGGTCCGGAGATCCACGCCTTTGCGGACGGCCACGATGGCGTGCCTCGCCGCGCGATTCCGCTGCGCGAGAGCCTCTTCCCGCCTCGGGCTGCCGCGCGTCGGGCAGGCCGAGGGTGCTTCCCGCCACGCCCCTACGCGACCGAGGCCGCGCTCGGGCGCTCAGAGCTCCCCGATGTGGTCCTTGCCGATCCAACCGTGGCGATCGCCGCCCAGCTCGATGTGCAGGAAGTCGGCCTCCGCGCCCAACACGCGTGCGCGCTCGCCTTCCGTGACGTCGCCTCTGGCTTGCGCGCGTGGATCCGGGCCCTCGGACAACGGCCCGTCGTCCAGCACGATGGCCGTGGCGCCGTGCTCGAAGACTCCTCGTTTCACGCCCAGGCCCCAGAGGTCCGCGCACAGCAGGAGGGCGACCAGCGGCGCCGCCACGGCCAGCCCCACGCGCGCGTTCTCGCCGCGTACGTAGCGCCTGACGACCAGGATCAGGAAGAGCAAAGCGTCGAAGGCCACGGCCAGCGCGGCCAGCAGACGCTCCGAGAAGGGCGCCACCATGGCCTCACCCATCGGGGGCCGCGTCAGCACCGTCGCCTCTCCCCGGCGTTGCGCCAGGCGACGACCGATCGCCGTGCGAGCGGCGTCGAGCCCCATGCGCGCGTCTTCGTCCCCAGGCCGCAGCGAAAGGGCCGTCTCGAAATGCCACACGGCTCGACCCAGGTGGCCCGTCTCTCCGTAGGCCGTGCCCAGGTCGTACTCGAGGTCCGGATCACGGACGCCTGCTTCCCGCAGCTGCTCCCAGGTGCGGATCGCTTGGGCGCGATCACCGGCCAGCCAGGCGTGGGTGGCGGTGTCCCAGAGAGCGCTCATGTCCTGAGCCGAAGCGCTGGGTAGCGAGCCTAACAGCGCCGCCAACGCGAACGCGGCCGCTACGCCGAACTGCCTGAGAGACGTCACGCCTTCACCCCCTGGGGTGTAAGTCGGCCGAGGCGAACCATCAACGCTGCGGCACGCTTCAACGCTTGCTCCATCTCCCGCGGCTCCACGCCAGCGGCGCTGAAGCGCGCGAAGTCGCAGCTCTCGAGCTCGTCGACCACGCGTCGCGCCAGACCCTCGTCCGCGCCCAGATCGTACAGCTTGCGCTCGACCTGTCGCAGCGTGAGGCCGCGAGCGCTCTCGCCGAGTCGCGCGCCCAGAATGGTCAAGAGCGCCTCCGAGGCGGCGTCGTACACACCCTTGGCGTCGCCCGCCTTGGCCGCGTGGCGCCCCTTGTCGAGCAGCTTCTTCCCGGCCTTCAGCGCGGCCCGACCGGGGTCCTCGGCAGCTTGCTCCTTCCTTCGGCGCGCGAAGAGCAGGCCCAGGCCCAGCAGCGCGAACAGGCAGGGCGGCGCGGCCAGGGCGTAGGGGAACGCAGGCGACGCGGAGAGGGGCGCCTGGGCCCGCAGCAGCTCCGAGTGGACATGGATGGGGCGGAAGCGGATCGGTTCCTCGGCTGCCGGCGGGGACGTGGCGTCCTCGGCGTCGGGGGAATTCGAGGGCGGCTCCGCGATGGCGTTGCCGGCCGCCACCAAGTGTAGGGCTGGCGCCTCCACGCGTTGCCAGGTGCCCGCTTCGGGGTCGAAGGCGTCGAAGCCTAGGGCCGGGATGGTGTAGCTGCCGGGCCGCTCGGGCACGATCAGCCACTCCACCCGTCGTGTGCCGCCCACGCGGTCGCGGTCTGCGTGGATGTCGTCCTCGACCCGCGGCGCGAGGGCGCGCAGGCCGTCGATGGGTGGCAGCTCCAGGCGAACGTCGCTGAGGTTGCCGAAGCCCGTGACGGTGGCGGTGAGCGTGACGGCGTCGCCCGTGCCGACCTGATGACGATCGAGGCTGCTCTCGACACGGTAGCTACCGACCACTCCGCCCTGGGCGGGGCCGCCCTCGGGCAGCGGTTGGGCGTTGACCACCACGGGGACGCCCACGCGATGCAGGGTCTCCGGCGCTCGAAAGACGTCGAAGAGGGAGCCCGCGCGCACGTCGACTTCGGGCGCGCCGATGGTCAGCGGCCCGGGCTCCAGGGGGAAGGCCGCGAAGCGCAGCAAGAGATAGACGCGGAAGGGAGTCCCTGCGACGCGCTGCACGTGGGCGTCGAGCGCGCGGTTCTGGGGCAGGAGGTCTCGTGTCCAGAAGCGATTCGCGCTGGGCTGCTGCGTGATCGCGGGCGCGGACGAGAGGGGCGCGCGCGTGTAGAGGTAGACGGTGACCGTGACCTGCTGGCCGACGTAGGGATCCGCCCTGTCCACCGTGGTCTGGAGAAACGCCTGACCATCGAAGCGCGCGCCGTTCAACCCCTCGACCGAGGTGCCGGGGTCCGCCCACGGATCGGGTTTGACGTCGTCCGGCATGGGAACGGCCGGCTGCGGCGGTGAGCTGGGATTCGCCTGGGACGACCCGGACGCGCCGACCTGCACCACCAGGGTGTTGCTCTGAATGGTGCGGGAGCCGAGCTGGACCTGAGCCGCCGGGATCGTGAACCGGCCCGAGCGACGCGCGCGCAGCGTGTAGCTGAAGACCGTCGTCACCTGCAGCTGCTGCCCCATCTCGAGGCTCTGCTGCTGGTCGCGGCCCACGACCTCGAAGTCCGAGAGATCCGGCGGCTGGACGTGCGCGTTGCCGCCCGTCACGTCGACCTCCAGCTGGAGGCGGAAAGGGTCGCCGACCGCCACCTGCGTGCTGCTCGCCGTCATCACGGCGGTCGCGCTGAGCTGGGCGCTGGCGGACGTCGCGAACAGCGACAAGACGCAGACCAGGCTGACGATGCGGGTTCGGACCATCACCAATCCTGCGCCGGTGCACGCCTGTCGCGACCGCCCCGTTGACGGGCCCTCAGTTGCTGCAGGCTCTCTTCGCCGTCTTGGAGGGCGTCGAGCAGTCGGCGCGAGTGCTCGGGCAGAGCCTGCCCGGCTGGTGCCTGCTGGTCTTGCTGATCCTGACCCTGCTGACCCTGACCTTGCCGGTCTTGATTCTGCTGATCCTGACCTTGCTGGTCCTGCTGATCCTGACCCTGCTGGTCTTGGTTCTGCCGGTCCTGCTGGTCTTGGTTCTGCTGGTCTTGGTTCTGCTGGTTCTGCTGATCCTGACCTTGTTGGTCCTGCTGATCCTGACCCTGTTGGTCTTGGTTCTGCTGGTTCTGCGGGTCTTGGTTCTGCTGGTTCTGCGGGTCTTGGTTCTGCTGGTTCTGCGGGTCTTGGTTCTGCTGGTTCTGCTGGTTCTGCTGGTCCTGCTGACGTTGCGCGTCTTCCTCCTCCTGGATCCGCCTCAGGGCGAGCTCCAGGTTCCACGCGGCGTCGCGGTTGCCTGGCTTCAGTCGCAGCGAGCGGCGAAAACCATCCGCGGCTTCGCGGAAGAGCCGTTGCGCCTCTCGATGATCGGGCTCCGCGGCGGGGGGTGCACCTAGCCCACCGGCAGCTCCGCTCGCGCCCGGCGCGCCAGGCAGCGGGCTCGGCGAAGGCGCCGCACCTCCCGCGGCCGCGGGCGCCGCGGCGCTGCCCGTCGCCGCGGCATCACCCTGGCGATAGAAGGCAAGGCCGAGATCGTAGTAGGCGGCGGAACGGATCGCTCGGTCAGCTGGTGGCTCGGTCGCGGCCAGGAACGCCGCGCGCGCCGGATCGAGGTCGCCCGCCGCCATCAGCGCGAGCCCGCGGTCGAGGTGAACGGCGCCTTCCGACGGCAGCCGTCGCACCGCCGCCTCGTAGGCTTCGCGGGCGGCCGAGTAGTCTTGCTCGGCCATGCGCTGGTTGCCGCGCTCCACATCCGCGTCGCGGCTGCGGAAGAGATCGAAGGCCAGGGCCGGCGAGCTGACGAGCAGGCTCAGCGTCAGCGTCAGCAGCGGTATCGCGAAGCGAACACGATTCATCCGCGCCTCCTTCGCCGTCGACCGATGAAGGCCGTGGGCAGCAGGCCCTCGAGCACCAAGAGCAGGAAGGCCGGCAGAAGCGCCAGCGGATAGCGCTCCTCGTCCACGGTCACGCGCCGCGCGCGTCGCTCGGCCTGGCGCATGTGTCGCATCTCTCGTCGGATCTGGTCGATGCCCACGCTACCTCGTCGGGCCCGAAAGTACTTCCCCCCGGTGCTCTCGGCGAGCGCTCGCAGGCGTGTCTCGTTCTCGGCCGTCAGCGCGGAGGTGACGAGCTGGCCGTCGGAGTCCCGCACATAGCCCGTCCAGGTGCCGTCGGACGAGTAGGTCGGGATGGGTTCGCCCGAGCGCGATCCGATGCCCACCACGTAGAGCTTCACGCCGTGCTGCTTCAGCTGCTGGGCCGCCGCCTCGGGATCGCCCTCGTGATCCTCGCCGTCGGTGATCAGGATGACGACGCGCGACGCCTGGGTCGCCTGATCGCCGGACTCCTGCGGCGAGGCCGAGCGTTCCATCAAGCGGTCCGAGGCGACCAGGGCGCGACCGATGGCCGTGCCGCCGACGGGCATGTCGTAGGGCCCCATGTCGCGCAGGAAGAGCTCTGCGGCTGCGTAGTCCGTGGTCATCGGAAATTCGATCGTCTCACCGGCGAAGGCGACCACACCGACGCGGTCACCGCCCAGCTCTTCGAGGAAACGAGTGAGCTCGGCCTTGGCTCGGGTGATGCGATCCGGTCGCACATCGCGCGCGAGCATGCTCTTGGAGAAGTCGAGCGCGACGACGACGTCGATGCCGCGCTTGCGCAGCACGCGTGTCCGGCTGCCGTAGCGCGGTCCCGCGATCGCGACCACGAGCAGCGCCAACCCTGCCAGCAAGAGCACGATGCGAGTCGCTCGCCACGGCGCGGCGCGACCGACGACCAGCTCCTGCAGTGTCTCCTCTTGGCCGAAGCGCTGGCTGGCGCGTCGACGCAGGTGCGCGGCCAAGTACGCCAAGAGCGCCACCACGGGCAGACTCAGGAGCAGCCAGAGCAGGCTTCCGTCACGGAAGGTCATGGCCACCTCCGCAGCAAGAGCATGCTGAACAGCGCTTCGAGCAGCAGCAGGACGAGCGCGGGCCAGGCGAAGGCGGGATAGAGTTCTCCATAGACGCGCCCGGCGTCCTCGATGGCGCTCTTCTCGAGCCTATCGAGGATGGTGTGGAAGCTGCGCTCGAGGCCGGCGCGATCACTGACGGCGAAGTACTCGCCGCCCGTGCTCTGGGCGATGGTGCGCAAGAGCTCGGGGTTCACGGGGAAGCTGCCGCTACCCCAGATGGGTTGTCCGAAGAGGTCGCGTCCCTGCTGGACTCGCGCCTCGTCCGATTGGCCCATCAAGATGGTGAAGACCTTCACCTGCATGGTGTGCGCAAGCTCGGCCGCTTGGTCGGGGGTGATGTTGCCCGAGTTCGAGTCGCCATCGGTCAGCAGGATCACGACCTTGCTCTTGGCATGCGAGCGCCTCGAGCGGTTGAGCGAAGTGCCGAGGGCGTTGCCGATGGCCGTGCCGTGGCCGTCGATCGCGCCGAGCGAGAGCTGTGCGATGGCCTCGCGCAGCGCGGCCTTGTCGGTCGTCAGCGGCATCAAGGTGTAGGCGTCTCGGCCGAAGACGACGGCGCCGATGCGATCGTTGAAGCGACGACGAATGAAGTCGTCGACGACGGCCTGCGTCGCGGCGAAGCGATCGGGGCGGATGTCCGACGCCTGCATGGAACCCGACATGTCGAGCGTGAGCACGATGTCGATGCCCTCCACCTCCGAGCGGTCGCGCGCGTGGATGCTCTGCGGACCCATCAACGCCAGCGCCAACAGAGCCACGGCGGTCACGCGCATGGCCGCGGGCAGCGGCGTGAAGAAGAGCTTGCGGCCGCCTCCCGTCATGCGCAGCTCGTGCACGCGGCTGAAGCGCAGCCGGGGTCGCGCGCGACGCTGGAGGTAGGCGCGGGCGGCGAGCACCAAGGGCACCGCCAGCAGCAAGAGCGCAGCCCACGGGCGCTCGAAGCGGAAGCTCTCCTCGCGCAGCGGCACGTCGTAGATGCCCTCCACGAAGTAGGCGACCGCGTAGATCGTGGGCACGAAGA
>JAACVI010000535.1 GCA_009992505.1 Myxococcales bacterium | reverse complement strand
GACCCTGGTCGACGTCGCCATGGGGGACCTCGATCCGTTGCTCAGCCTGCTCTCGGCGTTGCCGCGAGACGGCGCGCGGCTCTTCGGCTCCGTCGGCCCCTTGGCGCGCCTGCGCGGGACCCCGAGTGTGAGTCGCCTGCCCGTGGGTGTGGTCGGGCTCTCGGTGGGCGCGAAGGCTCGCCTGCTCGACCTGTTGGCGCCCGCGGCCACGGCGCTCTTCGCCGGCAACGCGGTGGTCTTCGCGGGACGCGAAGCGAACGATCCCGTCGCCAGCGCCTGCGTCGATCTGCTGCGCGAGCAGCTCGCCGTGGTCGGCGCATCGGAGGCCCTGGTCGTGTACGTCTCGGGCGTGGAGCGAAGCCCCGTGCTGCTGGACGCGGTCGGCGTGGACGCGCTCTGGTCGAGCAACCGCTCCCGCGCCGCGGGACTCTCCATGTCCATCGCCGCCGACGCGGACCTCGACCTGGCCGAATCTCGCGCCATGGGCGGGGCCTTCGCCAGCGCGGGTGGGGCGCGCTTGCCCGTGCGGCGGGTATACGCGGCGCCCGAGATCCACGCGGCTCTGGTCGCACGGCTCACGGCCGCCGTGGCCGCCATGCGCCTCGGTCCCGCCAACGGTCCACGCCTGGTCGACTGCGCGGAGGCCTCCCAACCCGCCGACCTGGCGCGCGTGGACGAGCTCTTGGGCGACGCCGTCGCGCGGGGCGCGCGCATCTTGGTCGGAGGCGATCACGTCGAGTCCCTCGGCGCGCGCTTCTACAGGCCGACTCTGCTGGTGGACGTGGATCCGAGCATGCGCATCGCCCGCGAGTCCTTCGGGGGGCCGGTGCTCTGCTTGATGCGCTGTGGGCTGACGCCGCCGGTGGGTCGCGTGGCTCGCCTCGAGCTCAGCAGCCGCGGGGCGTGCATGGAGATGGCCGATCCCGAGCGCGCGGGCTGGGCCCTGGGCGCCCTGGCCGTCCCCGAAGCGCTGCGCGCCTGCACCCGGGCGCAGGTCCGACTCGACGATCCCAACTGCCCGCCGCGTCGCAGCTACCCCATCCGTGCGACCAGCTACCCGATGCTGCGAGAGCTCGCGGGCATCTGGTACGGCGCGGGCGCGCGCACCCGCCTCACCCACGCCTTCGGCGCCGTGCGCCTGCTCGCGGAGGAGCGGCTGGCTCGAATCTCTGGGGCCGCGTGATGCGCGGCCTGGCTCGAATCTCTGGGGCCGCGTGATGCGCGGCCTGGCTCGAATCTCTGGGGCCGCGTGATG
>JAACVI010000164.1 GCA_009992505.1 Myxococcales bacterium | reverse complement strand
ATGCAACGACCGTCGCCGTGGCTATCCGCGCAGCAGAGTTCGGTGGCCGCGCAGGCGGGAGCACAGACCGCCTGGGCGTCGACGCGGCCGGCGTCGGACGGCTGGGCGTCGCGCAGCCCCGCGTCCACGGCCGTGCCGGAGTCCACGTCCGCGTGGCCGGAGCCGCACGCGGAGGCGCCCACGAGAAGGAGGAGCGCGAGGAACGAACGGAGCCGAGAAAGCATGAACGGCGCACGGTAGCACGCCTGGAGCGCATGGGGGCCCCGAGCCTGGCCTTCTCACCGCCAGGCGGGGTGAAGAAAAGGCGCGCATTCCACGGGGCTTGGCGTTGGCGTATGCTGCCCGACCATGGGCCCGATCTCGACGCTGACGGTCGCCTGGGCTGCCGTCTACGCCTACGTGGCCCTGTACTACGGCACGCTCTGGGCCCACAGGCGCTCGGATCGAGAGTACCTGTACTTCGCGCTCATCCTGGCCACGCTCGCGGTGGACTCCCTGGCCGATGCCTCGCTGCTCACGGCCACGGACCCCACCGACGCGCGGGAGATGCTGCGCGTCTCGCAGATCGCCACCGCAGCCCTGGCCCCCTTCTTCGTCGACTTCTGCCACGCGCTGGCGGAGCGCCCCGTTCCCGCGCGTCGCTTCGTCTACGGCGTAGCCTTCGTCAGCATCGGGATCGTCGCCGCCGGGCTCGGCACTGAGTACACGCCGATTGGAATCGGCTTCGGCTCGGGAGCCGTACCCGGCCTCGTGCACGTCAGCCCGGTGGGCCAGCTGATGATGACGGTGACGGCGGGCATCGCCTTCTGGGCCCTGGCGCGCACCTGGTCCGCGGGGCGCGGCGACCGGGAGCTACGTCTGGTGATGATCTCCTTGGCCATCGCGCTCGCGTGCACGGTGCACGATGCGTTGATCCGCTTTGGCGTGACGCGGGGCATGTACCTGCTGGAGCACACGTCCATGCTCACGGTGGGCGCCATGAGCTACGCGCTGCTCGGGCGCTTCATGCGCGCGGGGCAAGATCTCGCGACGCGCACGGTGGAGCTCGAGACGAGCACGCAGGACCTGCACATGACGCAGGAGCTGTTGGTGACGAAGGAACAGCTGGCGGCGGTCGGCGAGCTCTCCGCCGTGATCGCCCACGAGGTGCGCAACCCGCTGGCGGTGATCAAGAACGCGATCTCGGGCCTCAGGCGGCCGACCTTGCGGGACGAGGATCGGCGCACGCTGCTCGACATCCTCGACGAGGAGACGGATCGCCTCAACCGACTCATGCACGATCTCCTGGCCTACGCGCGGCCCGTCACGCCACGCAGTGAGGAGGTGGGCGTCGCGGCGCTGGTGCAGCGCGCGGTGGAGCGGGCACGCCATGGCGCGGCACACCCCGAGCTCGTCCGCTTCGACCTCGACCTGGCCGAAGGACCGGCCACGCTGCGGGGCGACGCCGATCTGTTGCGCCACGCGCTCGTGAACGTGATCGACAACGCGCTCCTGGCCATGCCCGATGGCGGCACGTTGACCATCCGCGTGTCCGCGAGCGAGATCGACGGTCGGCCTGCGCTCGCTTTGACCTTCACCGACGAGGGCGAGGGCATGGACACGCTCGTGCGCAACAAGGCGACGGCGCCCTTCTTCACCACGCGACCGGCGGGCACGGGACTGGGCCTCGCCATCGTGGAACGCGTCGTGCGCAACCACGGCGGTCGGGTGGAGATCGAGAGCAGCTACGGCGCCGGAACGAGCGTGACCATCCGCCTCCCCCTCGAGCGTCCGAGCTTGCTGCCGCCGCCCCGGGGCGAGCGACGCGAGTCGGACCTCAGCACCATCCGCGGGTTCTCGTCGTGAACTTCGCGGCCGTGATCGCGCTGTCGGAGACGGCGGTTCACGTCTTCGCGGGCCTGTCCTACGCCGTGCTCTATCTCCGCACGCCGAAGGCGCCCGAGCTCGCGAGCTTCGCCACCCTGTCCGTCGCGTGGGCGCTCTATTGCTACGGCGACAGTCGGCTCTGCCTGGCCGTGACGCCGGCGGACGCGGCCCTCGCCGTGCAGGTGGAGTTCAGTGGGCTGATGCTCGCGCTGCACGCCTTCGTGCGCTTCGGCGGCGATCTGGCGGGCGTCGAGTCGAGCGGGCAGGTCGTGGCCGCGAGGGCCTGGGCGGGTCTGGGCTTGGTGATGGTCCTCGCCGGGCTCTTCGTCGACCCCGCGCGCGTCGCGGCTGCGACCCTGCGGCCCGCGCTCACACCCATCGCCATCGCCTGGTCCGCGGGAGCCGTGACCCTCTCCTTCTTGGCCGTGCGCGAGATGCGCAATTCGCGGCTGCGATCCGACGCGACCGTCGCCGCGACGACCACGAGCATCCCGGTGGTGGCCTTCGTCTGGGACACGGTGGTGCGTGCTGGCGACATGCCGCTGCCTCTGGTCTTCGGGCACGCCACCGTGATCGGCTCCATGGGCGTGAGCTTCGTGTTGATGCGACGCCTCGTGCGCACGGGAGACGAGCTGATGCAGCGCACGCGCGCGCTCCGACAGAGCTACGCCGAGCTGCGCCTCGCGCAGGAGGCCTTGGTCCACAAGGAGCAGCTCGCAGCCGTGGGCGAACTCTCCGCGGTGATCGCCCACGAGGTGAGGAACCCTCTGGCCGTGCTCAAGAACGCGACCAGCGCGCTGCGGCGACCCGAGCTCCCGGCCGAGAGCGCCGCAACCCTGCTGGGAATCCTGGACGAGGAGAGCGATCGCTTGAACCGGCTGGTCAACGACCTGCTGGCCTACGCCAAGCCTTTGGAACCGCAGGCGGCGGCGGTGGATCTGGCGGAGCTGCTCGACCGCGCCGTCGATCTGGCGCGACGTGCGCCCGCCCTGGGTCAGGGCGTCAGCTTCCGCTTGGAGCTCGAGGGCGCGCCTCGGGAGTTCTCGGGCGACGCCACCTTGCTCGAGCGAGCCCTGGCCAACGTCGTGGACAACGCGCTCGACGCCATGGACGGCTCGGGCGAACTCTCCATCTCCGCGAGCCTGGCCGAGCTACCCGGGGGCGACCCGGCCGTGAAGCTCGTGTTCTCGGACTCGGGCGAGGGCATGGACACGCAGGTGCGCAAGCGCGCCCTCGATCCCTTCTTCACCACGCGTCCTTCCGGCACGGGCCTCGGGCTCGCGATCGTCAATCGCGTGGTTCGCGCCCACGGCGGTGAGATGCAGATCAAGAGTCGGCAGGAGCAGGGCACGGAGGTCGAGATGCTGCTGCCCCTCGAACGTCCGTCCACCGTCCCGCCGCCGCGCGAGTGAGTCACGCGGCCCGGCGGGTCATCGTCGACGCAGCGCTCGCGGAGGAGGCTCGGTCTCTCAGTTCGCGTAACCGAGGGCTCGCAGCTGCGCGCGGATGGTGTCGTCCATGGTGGCGTCCTCACGCTGGAGCTGGGTGCCGGCACCCTGGTCGGGCGAGAGCCAATGACGGCGGTCGGTCGCGCCCAGGTACTGGCCGAGGAGCACGCGCAGGTAGCGGCGAGCGATGGACGAATGGCCGGCTTCGAGCTGGTGACGCTCACCCGGATCTTGCTGCAGATCGAAGAGCGTCGCCGTGAGGTTGCCGCGCACGATGAACTTGAAGCGGCTACTGGTGATCACGCGCCGGTCGTCCTGGAAGTTGCTGAACGCCACCTGAGGTCCGACTGGAACCTGACCCTGCATCTGGGGCAGCAAGCTCGTGCCTTCGTCCGCGGGCAGGGCCGGCGTGCCCACTAGCGCGGTGACGGTCGCCGGGATGCTCATGCTGCTCACGACGCTGGGGACGCGCTGCGCGTGGATCGCGCCCGGGTAGCGGAACATCAGCGGCACGTGGAGCAGCTCCTGATACACGGAGTGGCCGTGTCCCCAGGAGCCGTGGTCGTTGAACTCCTCGCCGTGATCGGCGACCACCACGAAGAGCGTGTTGTCCCAGACGCCGAGGGATTTGAGGCGTTCGATGAACGCGCCGAGCTCGTGATCGTGGTAGCTGATCTCGCCGTCGTGGAGCGCCTCGAGGTGGCGCACGTCTTCGGGCGAGAAGGTCACCTGGGGCGGGTTCCGCTTGGCCTGCTCGAGCAGGTCCGCCGTCATGCGGTTGCGCACCTGCCCCGAGTAGTCGCTCGGGTCGTACATGTGCAGGTACTCGTCCGGCGGATCGTAGGGGACGTGGGGATCGATGGTCTGGATGTAGGTGAAGAAGCGCTGGCTCTTGTTGTGCTCGATCCAATCGCCCGCCTCGCGGAAGACGTTGGCGGCCAGCGTGCTCTTGTTCTCGCGAATGTAGTTCGTGTAGTGGTCCCAGCCCTGGTCGAAGCCGAAGCGGTCCGAGACGTAGCCGTTGGCGCTGAACATCGCCGTGCGGAAGCCGTTGGTGCCGAGGTGCTCGCTGAGCATGGTCACGGCCGCGGGCAGACGCGCGGAGTCGGTGTTGGCGTGATGCGTGAGCGGGCTGAGGCCCGTGAGGACCGAAGCGCAGGAGGGCTTGGTCCAGTTCTCCTCGGCTTGCGCGCGTTCGAAGAGCGCACCCTCGGAGGCGAAGTGGTCGAGCACGGGCGTGCGCACGCGGCTGTGCGTGTTGTAGGGCTTCAGCTTGTCGGCGCGCAGCGTGTCGATCAGCAAGACGATGACGTTTCGCGCCGGCTCCACGCGCGGTGGCGGCGTCTGCTCCGGCATCAAGAGGCCCGGCTGGGCGAAGGCCACGCGGCCCGGAGCGGCGCCCTCGGCCACGAATTCCACACGCGCGATCGCGCCAGCGTGGGCCGAGAGATCGAGAGCCTGATCGTTCCAATGCCCGCCGGCCTGGCCGCTGAAGATCTGCGTTCGTTGACCACCCTCTGGGGTGAGGAAGACCTTGACAGGCACGTTGCCCGCGCCCTCGTGGCCGAGCGAGAAGCCGAGCTTTCCGCCCGCGGGGATCTCGACGAAGTAGCTGATGGTGGCGGGCGCGTGGACGGTCAACGCCGGACGCTCCTGGCCGCCGAGGTCGACGGTGGCGCGGAAGCTGTCCCAGACGGGCGCGTCGTACTCACCGGCGGGGACGGTCGCGCCCTTCACGAAGCGGATCGAGGCGACCTCGGCCGAGACCTCTTCGCCGTCCACCTGGTTGGCGTCGCCGAAGGAGAGCAGGAAGTAGTTCTCACCGCGCTGCACCTGGGCGGCGGGCAAGGCGATGTCGACGGTCTGGAAGCCGGGCTGGTCCTCGAGGAAGACGGATTGGATCTGCGAGTTGTTGATGTAGGGCGTGAGCGCGCGCGTGGCGACCTTGCGAATGCGCAGGCGCGCCACCATCGGGCCGGGCGCGTCGGCCCAGAACCAGACGCGGCCACGACGGCCCACGCGAGCGAAGGTCGTGTCTCCGTCGGCGGATCGACTGCCCCAGCCGCTTCGCCAATCGCCGCCCGTGTACTTGGACTGGGCGCGGGTGCCGAAGTCGATGAACAGGCCCTGGTGATCCACGTCCGCCAGGTGAGCGAGGTTCAACAGGTCGAGCTGCGCGGTCAGGCCCGCAAACGTCGCGGAGTTCGCCGCTCCGCCGGCCGCGCCCGTACCGCCCGAGTTCGGTGCATCGTCGCCGGCCGCAGCCGCGTGATCGCCGCCGCCGCAGGCCCCGAGGAGCAGCAGCGCGCTGGCCAAGATCCCGTACTTTCGCATCAATCCTCCCGGAGGTGAGTCCGCAGAGCGGAGATCTCGCCCGATCGCCGCCATGGCCGAGCTAGCACGCCGCTGGATCCAGGGTCAAACAAACGCCCGGCGTCGAGACTTCCCGCCGCATGCCCTTCGGGGACGAAAGCGGCCCGGAAGTCATCCACAATCAGGGAGCGGTCACGATCCGTGTTTCGCCCGCTGCGGCAGTGACTACACGGAAATGTGTGCCGGCACCGCCTCGGAAACTCAGCTCGTGGCGCCCGGGCGTGACGGCGAGACTACGGGGCAGACGACCGATGCGCTGGTCGTCGACGAAGAGGTCGGTGGGCGATCCGTCCGGGGGCGCGGCCACGACCAGGAGCCCCCGTCCGGGCGGCACCGCGACGCCAGCGTCCATGATGTGGGGCACCCCCTGGGCGAAGGCCAGGGAGCGCGCCAGTCCGGCGGTCGCCGAGGCGGGGCCTAGGGGTGTGGCGGGGATGGCGTCAGCGCCTGGGTCGACGGGAGCGGGAGAATTCGGCCGCAGCAGCTTGGAGGGCATGACCTTGGCGCCAGGAGCTTGGGGGCGCGCTGGCGGCGGGCTCACACGACGAACCGGGGGCACGGGGTGGGCCATGGCAGGCGGCGCCACCGTGGAGCCCGTGTCGGACTCGGGAGCGTTGGCGATCAGGCGCTCGAAGAGCTGAAAGCCGAGGTAGCCGACGGCAAAGAGCGCGAGGAGCAGCAGCAGCCAGGAGAGCGGCCCCGCCGCGGCGGGCTCCTGGGGTGACGGCGCCTGGGGCTCGGCGCCTGGCGCGTCGGGCGCCATCGGTGCTGTGGCGAAGGGCTCGAGATCCAGATCGTCGTCCAGATCCGCGCCCAGCAAGGCGTCCTCGTCGTACTCCGGATCGAACTCGTCCGCGTCGGACGAATCCTGAACCTGGTCGTCGTCCTCGTCGTCTTCGACCCGAAACTGGTCACGGGGCGTCGACGCCATGCGATGCGCAGCCTGGACGATGTCTCCCGTGCTCTCCTCGTTGGGCAGCCAGTCGAGCTCGTTCGCGGCCTCGTCTTCGGCGCGGGCCGAGCCCTTTTCCGAGACAGCAGTGAGACTCGAGACAGCAGTGAGACTCGAGACAGCAGTGAGACTCGAGACAGCAGTGAGACTCGAGACAGCAGTGAGACTCGAGACAGCAGTGAGACTCGAGACAGCAGTGAAGCTCGAGGCGGGCGCGGGCGGTTTGCGGTCGAGCCCCGAGACGTGTCCGCCACGAGCGGCGAGCGCCTCGGCGATGCGATCCTCGCCCTCTTCGCCGTAGACGCCGATGAGTACGCCACGTCGGGCCAGATCGACCAGGCAGGACTCGAGGGTCTCGGGAGACACCTCCGCCGCGCCCAAGCACGCGCGGGGTCCTCGCGCTTGGGCGGCCTCGACCGCCTCACCCACGCTGGCGGGGGACGCGGCGAGGGATGCGGCGAGCAGGTCTTCGTCGAATTCGAGGCGCGCGGCGCGCAACAGGCCCTTGCCCGAGACGGCGTCGACGCGAGCGGCCAAGCGCAGCGCCGCCTCCTCGATGCTGGGCGTGGACGAGGGCGGGATGGTCGCGCGGGCGGGCGCGTCGCGCTCCTCGATGGTGTAGCGACCGGCTCCGACGCCGAGCAACTCGAGCAAGGCTCGCTCACCCCGAGCGAAGCCTCCATCGCGCGCCGTGCGATTCACGTCCCGCGCGGAGCCGTCGCGCATCTCCAGCTCGAAGAGGTTCCAGGCGTCGCGCACGGTCACGCGCGCGTCGGGACGGGCCTTGGCCACGACGCGCAGGAGCGGCAGCATGCCCAACCCCTCGAGGCGGCCACGCACTTCGCCCCCGGCGCGCAGTCGCTCCTCGAGCATGGCGCGCGGTCGCAGCACCTCGCGCAGCTTCTCCAGGATGCGACCGGCACCCTCTTCCTTGCGCAGATAACCGCGGGCACCGGAGCGCAGCTCGCGCATGCGGGAGAGGTAGTCTTCCTTCCAGGAGAGGAGGATCACGGGCACGTCCGCAAGGATCGGATCGCGCCCCATCTCGCGGCACAGGGCGAGTCCGTCCATGCGGGGCATCAGGATGTCGCTGAGCACCACGTCGGGGCGCTCGCGTCGAGCCGCTTCGAGCGCCTCGAGGCCATCCTCCGCCTCCTCCACCACGGCGCCCGCCTCGCGCAGAAGGCCGGCGAAGAACCAGGTCACGGCCGGATCGTCGTCGCATACGATGGCGCGCACGCCCGCGAGCGAGATGTTGCCGACGGTGGCGTCCTCGTCGGCCTCTTCGCCCAGGGAGACCAGCGCGGGACCGCGACGTCCCACGGGATCCTCGAAGTGCACGCGTCCGCCAGAGCGCTCCGAGACCCACGCGCGCACGCGACCGATGGTGGACCAGGTCGCGGCCAAGAGCTCGGAGCCGTCACCGATGGGCACCTTGATGTCGGCGCCACGCGACACCGCCTCGCTCAACCCACGCCGCAGCTCCAGCGCCAGGCGCTCCGAGAGCTCCTCCACCGACAGGTCGCCGAGCACGGCGAAGGCCGGACGCGAACCAAGATCGGTCAGGCGCTCGAGCAGCGCGACCAGGCTCACCGCCTCGACGGGTTTGCCCAGCGCCTCGTCGGCGCCGGCCTCGCGCACGGAGACCGGATCGAGAGGCGCAGCGGCCGCATGCAGGAGCACGAGGGGCACGAAGTCCGTGAGCGGATCGGCGCGCAGGCGACCGATGAGATCGACGCCAGGCCCGAGGGCCAGAGCGCAGTCGGCGAGGATCACGTCGGGCGCCAAGCTCTGGGCGAGCGCCACGGCGTCCTCCGCGTCCGCGCTGCCGATGACCTCGTAGCGGCCGGCGGGCAAGAGCGCGCGCAGGGAGGCCACGGTCGGCGCGTCGTCGAGCACGAGCACGGAGATCACGGGCGCGAGGGGATCGCCGAGGCCGGCCGGTCGGCCCGGCGGCGTGGCCTTGGCGCTGTCG
Source organism: Myxococcales bacterium (assembly GCA_009992505.1). Lineage (GTDB taxonomy): Bacteria > Myxococcota_A > Polyangia > Polyangiales > Houyiibacteriaceae > JAADHO01. The sequence goes on along the minus strand of JAACVI010000164.1, from coordinate 4,141 downwards.
ATGGGGGGCGAGCTCGGGCTGCCATCGAGGCGGGGCACGGGGGCGGCCTTGGGCACGGGGACGTCGCCTGTGACGGGCGCGTGCGCGCCCGGCGCGGCCGCGCCCGGCGGACGGGGGATGACCACGTCCTTCGGGGCCGCGACGGACGCTCGCTCGGGTTGGGGAGCGCCCGCGAGCGCAGGCAGCGTGGCGGCCAGATGCGCCAACGCGTCGAGGTCGTCCGAGGACATCTCCGCGCCTGCCTTGGCGGCGGCGTCGAGGCGCTCGATGGACTCGCCGAGGGCGCTGGCCAGAGCCTCGACGCGAAAGACCTGGGCCGAGGCGTAGAGCGCCTGAAGTCGTCTCCTCAGGGCGTCGCGGGGACGCGCCTCTTCCGGCGTGCTCGCCACCAACGCCAGGGCTCCCGAGAGCTCCTTGCCTTTGCGAGAGAGCCCCTCGACGAAGCGCGCGCGTGCGACCCCCAGGGCTGTTCGTTCCTTGCCAGCGGACATCGCGGCCGAGTGTACGCGCTGGGGCTCGCTTGAGCCACGCGCAGCTTCATGGCCTGACTCGGACCGGAATCGGGCCTGCGGAGGCTCGTGTGGGGCCTCGGCTGCGGCTCAATGCCAGACGCCCACACCCACGCCCACGTCAGCGTAGCGGGGCGCGCCATCGAGGGTGAAGGTGCCGCGCACGGTGGTGCCGAAGAGGGTGAAGAGGCGCACATCCGTGCCGACGGTGACGTGCGGTCGGGGCGCGACCCCGGTCTGCCGCGCCGGCTCGATGTAGAAGCCCGCGCGCAGCTTCACCCAGTCGGGCACGATCTCGGCCTCGGCTCCGAGGCGCAGGCTGAAGGAGATGTTGCGGCCACGGGTGCGACGCTGCTGCTCGAGGAAGGCGTCGATGCCCACGCCATCGCTCGTGCTGCCGATGAAGAGCAAGCTGGCGCTGAGGAGCACGTATCGGCGCTCGAGGGAGCGCCTGCGCACGTAGGCCTCATGCTCCACTTCGTCCTGCGCCTCGGCGGCGGCGGCGTCCGCGCCCTCGCGCCCCGAGAGCTGCCCCAGCACGCGCGGCACCACGCGCTTGTAGCGAAAGAAGCGCGCGTTGAGGGGCTTGGGACCAAGCTGCCAGGCGATGCCCGCCTCGACCTCCCAGGGCAGATGCACAGTGCGAGGCAAGAGGATCCCGGACACGTCGGTCGTCCCCGCGCTCGGGTCATCGGGCGCCACGCGCGAATCCACCGGCATGCGCACGGTGGCACCGATGCGAAAGGGCATGGACGTGAGTCCGAGGATGAACCCGGCCTCGCCCCCCAAGCCCGTGAAGGAGATCAGCTTGTCGTTCGCCGCCGCGCGAGAGTCGAGGTGAACCAGCGCGACGCTCATGTCGGCCACGCGCACGCCCAGACCGATGGTGAGCTGTCCGTCCAAGAGGCCATAGGCCAGGCCGCCGTGCGCGGTGATCAAGTTGACGTCGAAGCGGGTGCTCGCGTCGAAGGGGACGTGGTAGTTGAGCGTGCGCACCAGCACGCCCGCGCCGCCCTCCTTGAACTGGATGCGCCCGCCGATGTCGATGAACTGGAAGCCCGAGGTGTCGACGCCTCGACGGCCGTTGTCGAAGAAGTCGTTGGCGCCGCCGACGCCGGGGAAGAACCAGCTGAAGGCGATGTCCCAGGCCCAGGGTTCGTACTCGTAGAGCTCGCGGGACGCGAAGGCCGCGGGGTTGAAGGGCGCGCCCGCGGCACCGGAGGCCAGCGCCGTGTACGCGCCGCCCATGCCGACCTCGCGGCTGGACCCGAGGACCGGACCATCCACGGCGTCGACCTCGAAGTCGTTGTCGGTGATGGTCTGGGCGCGCACGGCGAGGGGCGACCCGAGCGCCAACAGCAGGAGGACGAGGCCCGTACCACACAACCCACCCCGGACGTGATCACGCGGAGTCGAAAGGGAGGCTCGCCGATGCGGCATCGGCGGAGCATATGCCAAGGCAGCCCGCGCGATCACTTGCTCCGTGCCTTCCGCCGCCGTACGCCTCGGTCGTGGCGTTCGTCGATCAAGTCGAATTCGAGATCCGTGGTGGCAAGGGTGGTCGCGGCGCCGTGGCGTTCCGTCGCGAGAAGTTCCTGCCCCTCGGCGGTCCCTCGGGCGGCGACGGAGGCGATGGCGGCGACGCCTACCTCGAGGCGCGCTCACGCCTGGGCACGCTGCTCGACCTGCGCTACCGACGCCTGGTCGCGGCCGAAGATGGCGAGCCGGGACGCGGGCGCGATCAGTTCGGCGCGGGCGGGCAGGACGTGGTCGTGGGTGTGCCCGTCGGCACGCAGGTCTTCGACGCCGAGAGCGGCGTGCTCCTGGCGGATCTGGCGGAGGACGGACAGCGTCTGTTGATCGCCAAGGGCGGCAAGGGCGGACGCGGCAACATGCGCTTCGCGACGCCCTGGGATCGCGGCCCGCGACGCGCCGATCCCGGCGAGGAGGGCGACGCGCTGCGCCTGCGCCTCGAGCTCAAGCTGATGGCGGACGTGGGCGTGGTCGGCTTCCCCAACGTGGGCAAGAGCACGTTCATCGCCGCAGTCTCGCGCGCGCGACCCAAGATCGCGGACTACCCCTTCACCACTCTGGTGCCGAACCTCGGCGTGGCCTCCTTGGGCGACGAGCGCAGCTTCGTCATCGCCGACATCCCTGGCATCATCGAGGGCGCCGCCGAGGGCGCGGGCCTGGGTCTGCGCTTCCTGCGCCACGTCGAGCGCACGCGCGTGCTGCTCCATGTGCTTACCCTGGATCCCGACCCCGAGCGCGAGCCGCTCAAGGACCTCGCGACGCTCGAGCACGAGCTGCTCCGCTTCGACGAGAACCTCGCCAAGCGTCCCTCCGTGATCGCTCTGAGCAAGATGGATCTGCCCGAGGTGCGGGAGATCGAGCCCGAGCTGAGGAGCGCCCTCGCGGCGCAGGGCATCACGCTCTACGCCTTCAGCGCGGCGACGCGGGAAGGACTCGAGCCCCTCTTGCTCGAGCTCGAGCGTCACGTGCGCGAAGTGCATCCCGAGGGCGACGATCCGGACGCCAAGCACGCAGTCGATCGACCGCACGGCGACGCCAAGGGCTACGCCACGGATCCCGACGCGCAAGGCTGAGCCGCCCCGCGCGAGCTCACTGGCCCTCGAGCCGCGCCATGGCCCAGGCCACGGCTTCGCGCACGACCGGGCTGGGATCGGCGCTGGCCTCGCGCAGCACGGGCAGGTGCCGCTTGTCGCCGCTGTTGCCCAGGTTCAGGGCGGCGTTGCGCGCGGCGCGCTCGCGACCCAGGCGACGCGCGGGGCTGCCCTCGGAGAAGGCAAGGTACGCCGCGTCGTCCATGCTCAGGACGTCCGCGGCCGAGAGATTCTGCCAGCGCTCGTCCGCGCGATAAGGCGAGGTCGCGTCGGCCTCGGGCAAGCGCCCACGATTGTAGGGGCAGACGTCCTGACAGGCGTCGCAGCCGAGGAACCAGGGGCCGACACCGGCGCGCAGGTCTTCGTCGATGGAGCCCGCGTGCTCGATGGTCAGGTAGGAGACGCAGCGGCGCGCGTCGAGCACTCGTGGCGCCACGAAGGCCTGCGTCGGGCAGGCGTCGAGACAAGCGCGACACGCGCCGCAGCGCTCGGCCATGGGCTCATCCGCGGGCAACGGCGCGGCGGTCACGAGCGTCGACAAGAAGACGTGGGAGCCCACGCCGGGCACGATCAGGCAGGCGTTCTTACCCACGAAGCCGACGCCCGCACGAGCCGCCCAGGCGCGCTCGAAGACGGGCCGCGAGTCGATGGAGTGGCGCGTGGCGTAGCCCCGCTCCTGAAGCCAGCGCTCCAGCCGCCGCAGCGGTCGCTTGAGCACGTTGTGGTAGTCGCGTCCGCGCGCGTAGCGAGCGACGCGGCCGGGGCTCGGTCCCACCTCCTCCGCCGAGCGCGCGTAGGCGGAGGCCAGCACGATCACGCTGCGCGCCTCGGGCACCATGCCCTCGTGACGCGGATCGGCGCGGACCTGCTCGGTGCGGGCCATCCAGTCCATCGAGCCATGTCGGCCCGCGGCCAGGAACTCCCGCAGGTGCACGGCCTCCTCGCCCAAAGCCTCCGCCCGCGCGAAGCCCACCTTGGCGAAGCCCTCGGCCGAGGCGCGCGCGCGCA
>JAACVI010000163.1 GCA_009992505.1 Myxococcales bacterium | reverse complement strand
TCCAGAAGACCCGTCGGGGACCGCGCATAGCCCAATCCGAGAAGATGATCTGCCCGATCTCGTGATCTAATCTCGTGGAGCACGGCCACCCTTCCGTAGGGGTCGAATCGAGGTCGCGAGCGATCGCGCGGTAGTCGCCAGTTGAGGACTCAAAGATCGCCAGTGCGGGACGTATGTTCTTCATGGCCCATGGCTGAGCACTCCCCACGTTCGCTCCAGGCAGTGCGCGTCTTCGTCGTGGACGATGATCCCGTGATGTGCCGCCACGTGGCCGAGATCGTGCGCTCCCTGCACCACGAGCCCCACGTGTTCCCGGACGCCGAGAGCGCGCTCTTGGAGCATCGGGAGCAGCCCGCGGACCTGCTCATGATCGACTGGATCCTGCCGGGCATGGACGGGCTCAGCTTGGTACGCGAGATCCGGAGCGGCGGCCCGGGGAGCAACGCCGTGATGCTGGTGATGACGGCGCGAGACGGGTCGGACGACCTGGCCGAGGTGCTGGCGGCGGGCGCCACGGACTACTTGACCAAGCCCATCAACCCGGATCTGATGCGGACTCGTCTGCTGATCGCCGAGCACATGGTGATGGAGAGGCGCCGCACCCGGCAGGCGGAGGAGGAGCGTGGCCGGGCCTACGAGGCGCTGCGACGATCCCAGCAGGACTTCCGCCAGATCACCGAGGGCGCGCCGATCGGGATCGTGATCCAACGCGACCGCCGTATTCTCTACGTGAACCCACGCATGCTGCAGATCTCGGGGCGCCGGGCGGCCGAGGTCCTGGGCAAGCCGACCCTGGCCAACGTCCACCCGGACGATCGGGGGCCGTTCGTGGAGCAGAGCCAGGCCTGGACCACGGGGACCCTAGACGCGGAGCCGAGGACCGTGAGGCTCGTGCGCGCCGATGGAGAGACGATCTGGGTCGAGGTGCTCCTGGGCGGCGTAGTCGACTTCGCGGGGGAGCCCGCGCAGCTGCTGGTCGTGCGCGACGTGACCGCCTCGCGCGCGATGATCGCCAAGCTGCACCTGGCCGACAGGCTGGCTTCCGTCGGCACCCTGGCCACGGGCGTCGCCCACGAGGTGAACAATCCTCTGGGCTACGTCGCCGCCAACCTCGATGTGCTGGCGGAGCGCTTGCCCGCGCATCTCGCGCAGGCGAGTGAGGAGGAGCGACGCGATCTCCTCGCGGCCGTGGACGAGGCCCGAGACGGAACCCGACGCGTGCAGAGCATCGTGCGTCAGCTCGGTCGCTTCGCCTACGCTGGCGAGAGCGACGACGGCGTGGCGGATGTGGTGGCGGCGCTGGACGCCGCGCTGCGCATCACCCAAAACGAGATCCGGCATCGCGCGCGCATCGTGCGTGACATCGAGGCCGTTCCGATAGTGAGCGGAGAAGAGGCGCAGCTCTCGCAGGTCTTCGTGAATCTGTTGGTGAACGCGGCGCAAGCCCTCGACCCGGCGCGCGTTCGGCTCAACCGCGTGCGCGTCCACACCTTCATGGCGGATGGTCGCGTGTGCATCACGGTCGAGGACAACGGTCCGGGAATCCCGGCGCAGATCCAGTCACGCGTCTTCGATCCATTTTTCACCACCAAGGAGGTGGGAGAGGGCACGGGCCTCGGGCTCTCGATCAGCCACGGGCTGGTGACTCAGATGGGCGGCGAGATCCTCGTCGACTCGGAGACCGGGCGTGGGACACGGGTGACGGTCTGCCTCGACGCGCGGCCGGACGCTACGCCCACTGGACCCGGCGTGACCGTCAAGCCCTCGCGCCGAACGCCAGGATCCGTCGGTCGTGGACGGGTGCTCGTCGTCGACGACGAGCCGCTGGTGGGACGATCCCTGAAGCGCGCGCTCATCCCCCACGACGTGAAGGTGGTCACGTCGGTGGCCGAGGCCATGGAGCTTCTGTCCCACGGAGAGGTGGACGCCATCCTCTGTGATCTGATGATGCCCGACGGCGGTGGCATCGACTTCCACGCGCGCCTTCGGGCGGAGCATCCCGCGCTGCTGCGCAAGCTCTGCTTCATGACCGGTGGCGCCTTCGTGCCCGAAGCGCGCGATTTCCTGGAACACGTCGACGCGCCCACGGTAAAGAAGCCCTTCGACCTACCCGAGCTGCGCGAGCTGATCGACGGCTTGGTCAACAGCTGAAGCCGAGCGATAGCTCACGCTTCCGCGCGGACGCCTTCGGGGTCGACGCGCAGATCGAGGATCTGCATCTTGGCGGTGCGGCATGCGCGTTCGAAGCGCTCGGCGGCAACGCGGCTGGTGAAGAAGGCGACGGCCACGTCTCCACCTCCTGCACCCGAGGGCTTGGCGGCTCCGCCGGCTTCGCGCGCGAGGGCGGCCACGCGTCGCAGCGTGTACTCGACGATGGGCGCGTCCGCAGCGCGACCGAGCGCCTCCATGGCGTGACCGTAGCGACCCGCGCAGTCGACGATGGCCGTGACGTCACCCGCCTCGAAGGCGTCCGCGAAACGGGCCGCCTCGGAGGAGAGGCGCGTGACGAGGCTGGAGAAGCCGGTGGCATGGCCCGCTTCGAAGGCGCGGACCTTGCTGATGAAGTCACTCGTACGCGCTTCCACGCCGGTCCAGACCACGCGCAGCTCGAGGCCCTCGGGCCAGTCGAGGCGGCGCGCGGCTTCGGGTTGGGCGCGCTCGAAGCGAACCACGCCACCGAGCACACAGGCCGCGACGTCCGCGCCGCTGCCTTCGGGGGCGACCGCGTGGTGTCCGGCCAGGGCCCAGCCGAGCACGCGACGACGCTCGAGCTCGAGGTCGAGCCCATGGGCCAACGCCACGACAGCCGCCGCGCCCGCAGCCGAAGCCGCGGACGATCCGAGGCCGAGCTTCATCGCGCCGTCCTCGCCGCTGCGCAGCGCGCCCACGTCGATGCGCAGATCGCCTTCGGTGGCACCGAGCTCCGCTTCGGCCAGACGCCGTGCCTCGTCCGCCTCCGGCGCCGGACGCGCGGGCTCCTCACCCGCGGCCGCGTCGAGCGAACCGCCCAGGTGAATGAAGGCGCGGGCGTTCACGGCGGCGACCAGAGCGGTGGCGCCTTCGAGCACGGCGTACTCGCCCGAGAGCATCAGCTTCCCTGGCGCGGAGACGACGGAAGCGCTCACCCTCGCACCACGACGCCCGGGCCGGGCTTGGCCACCAAGGTCGAGAGGACGCCCTCGGTCTTCTTCAACGCCGCCTGCACGCGGCGCGCGTCCTCGGCGTGACAGAGCGCCTTCACGTGCGGACCCGCGTCCATGGTGGCCCAGACGCTGAGGCCTTGTTCGTCGCGCAGACGCCGCACGGTGGCGAAGGCCGCGAGCGTGGCGGGCTGCCAGTAGACGATGCCCGGATCCGACGCGATGGCGCAGGCGTGGAAAGCCAGCGTGCTCTGCTCCATGGCGCGGCCGAGGAGATCGAGATCTCGATCGCGCAGGCCCTTCTTCACACGCTGCGAGAGGCGCGGCGCGTCGGCGACCCAGGCCTCGTAGAAGGGCGAGGTGTGGCGTGAGCGCTCCATGCCTTCCGTGGAGCCGATCTTCTTCGGACCCTTGGCGGCGACGGCCACCACGATGCGCAGATCCCAATGCTCGGGCCCGAAGAGCGGCTTGGCGGCGAGCCCGTCGTTGCCCGGCTTGCCCGCGGGCAGCTCCACGAAACCGCCGAAAAGGCTGCGCGCCGCGGACGCGCTCGAGCGCCTGGCGATGCGGCTCAGGCGCTTCTCGTCGTAGTCGAGTCCGGCCGCCTTGCACGCCGCCGCCGCGAGCGCCGCGAAGCCCGAAGCGCTCGACGCCAAGCCAGCGGCCGTGGGGAAGGCGTTCTCCGAATGGACCTCCGCGTAGCTCGTGATCTTCGCCAGTCCACGCACGCGGTGGAGGAGCTCGACGACGCGCCGTGCTTCGGCGGCGCTGGCCTCACGTCCGTCGAGGTGGACGAGATCGGCCCGGAGGCTCTCGTCGAAGCGCACGCGCGTCTTGGTCACGAGCCCGTCGAGGGTCATGGAGATGCTCGGCACGGCCGGCAGGTTGAGCTCGAGGTCGCTCTTGCCCCAGTACTTCGACAGCGCGATGTTGGCGCAGGCGCGGGCGTGGACGAATCCGCTCTTCTTCATGATGGGACTTTCATTGGGCGGTCATCGAGGGCGCGACTTCCGCCACGAAGGCCGAGCCCGCGACGCGGTCGATGGCCTGACGGATGATCTCGGCCGCAGCCTCGTCCTCGGCCAACGCCACCATGCAGCCACCGCCACCCGCACCGGTCACCTTCGCGCCGAGCGCACCCGCGGACACGGCCGCACGACACATGGCGTCGAGGCGTGGCGTGACCAGCTCGAGGTCGCGCAGGATCTCTTGGTTCTCGGCCATGCAGCGGCCGAGGAGCGCCAGATCGCCCTGGGCGCAGGCCACTTCGCCGCGCTCGGTCAGAGCGGCCATGGCGTCGAAGCGCTGATCGACCCAAGCCGCGTCGGCGGTGTGCAAGGCGGTCACGTTGGCGACCATGTCCTTGGTGCTCGAGGGCTGCTCGCTGTTGCCCACGACCAGCCAGAGCGATCGCGCCAGGGGCACGGCGCGGACCTCCTCGCCGCGACGGAAGACCACGACGCCGCCCATGGCGCTGACGGCGTTGTCGATGCCCGAGGGGTTGCCGTGGAAGACGCGCTCCCAGGCCATGGAAGCCTCGGCCACGGCCTCGGGCGAACGCACCTGAGCGTAGAGACGATCGAGGGCGCCGACCACGGCCACGCCGATGGCCGCCGAGCAACCGAGCCCTGCGCCGCCAGGCAGGTCGATCTGTGCCCGCACGTGGGCCTTGGGCGAATCCGGGTAGGCGTCGAGCACGGCGGCGAAGGCGTGGGCCAGAGTGGCCTCTCCGCGCGCTCCACCTTCGCGGTCGGGGCTCGGCTCGACCTTCAGACCCCAGGGCTCGCATTCGAGCAGGTGGCGCTCGCCCGCTTCGACCGTGGCCATGACGCCGCGACGAATGCCCGCGGCCAGACCGGGGCGTCCGTGCACCACGCCGTGCTCGCCGAGCAGGATCACCTTGCCGCCGCCGAAGGCCGTCCGCTGTGCCTGAGACTTCTCCGCCATCACGCGCTCCGCACCACGAGCATGTCCGCGATTCCCGTGAGCAGGGCGCGACCCTCGGGATTGAAGTGGGGCACGTCGAGCTTCGCCACCGCCGCGTCGCGCAGGGTCGAGAGCTTCTGCTCCACCTCGGCGCGGGCGCCGCTCTCCACCAAGAGCTCGGCCGCGGCTGCGATCTGCACGTCGCTGGCGTGCGCGCGCCCAAAGGCCTTGGTGTAGGCGCCGCGCTCGGCCTCCGGCACGCGTCGCTCGAACGCGTCCATCAACGAATTGCGCTTGCCGGCGCGGATGTCGTTGCCCGCGGGCTTGCCCGTCGTGGCCTTGTCGCCGAACGTTCCGAGGAGGTCGTCGCGCAGCTGGAAGGCGCGCCCCAGCGGATCGCCGTAGGCGACCAGCGCGTCCATGGCCTGCGCGCCTGCATCCCCGAGGATCGCGCCCAGCAGCAGCGGCCCGCGCACCGTGTAGCTGCCCGTCTTGAGATCGTGCATGCGCGCCACGTCCGCATTGGCCGTCACGTCGAGGTGCTGCCCGAGGTAGACCTCCTTCTGCAATTCGACGAAACGGCGCAGGCCCTGCTCACGGCGCGTCGCCGGGAAGGGCGCGTCGAGCATCAGCTCCCAGGCGTAAGTCGAGGCCAGGTCGCCCGCGAGGATGCCCAGGGAGTCGGCGATGTGGCGGTCGGCGTAGCCGTTGCGATAGATGACGTGCACCGCGGGTCCGCCGCGACGCTCCTCGTCCTGATCCATCCAGTCGTCGTGGATCAAGAGGTAGCTCTGCAAGAGCTCGAGGGCCGCGCCCGCGGCGATGGTGTCGTCCAGCGAGCCCTCGGCGTTCACGGCGCGATAGGCCGCGGAGAGCACGATGGGGCGAAAGCGCTTCCCACCCCGCAGGGTGATCGCAGCCACGCCGTCCACGAGCTCCGCGGAGTCCTTGGAGATGCGCTCCGCCTCGGCGCGCTTGCTCGTGATGTAGTCCGCGAGTCGCGCGTCGACCGTGGTCTTCACCTCGGTCAGGAAGTGCTCAATAGAACGAGTTTCAGCCATGTTTCGCCTTCTGGCCCAGCGGGGCAGCACTTCTTAGGCGGCAGGCCGGACGCCGGCAAGGGGTGCGAGGGCATTTGCCGACAGCCTGGAGTACATTTGGGCTGTGCTGAAGGACCGCAACAGATCGTGGTTCGCCCTGGACGCTGTGAGGACCTACCTCGAACTCCAAGAGTGGCAGATCTCGGAGATCGAGGCTGGCATTCGGCAGGCCGACACAGGGGAGTTTGCGAGCGACGGCGAGGTCGACGCCCTGCGACGACGCTGGCCTCGTGGTCGGGGTTAGCGTCCGCCGGGAAATAAACTGGCCTTCCTGCGCCGATCCATCCCCGCTCTGCGTTGCTCGTCGCTCACATACCCCCGGTAT
>JAACVI010000162.1 GCA_009992505.1 Myxococcales bacterium | reverse complement strand
AGCGACCATCTCGACAACGACGGCGACGGCTTCGTCGATTGCGACGACTGGGACTGCAACTGGAACCCGCTGTTGAACCCGCAAGCCGCGGACCCGACCAGCACGGCGGTGCCCTTCTGCGAGAAGGTGGACCCGGCCACGATGGCGCCCCGACGCGAACAGTTGGTCTGCCAATGACACCCCCGCGAGACCGCCACGCGGCCACACGGATGAACTCGGCCCCCATAGAACTCCGGCCCTTGAGTGCCGAGACCGAGAGGATGATGCCCATGAAATGGATGACGCCGAGCTTCGCGGCCGGTCTATGCCTGCTACTCGCCGGAGGCGTCGCGCACGCCCAGCCGGCGGCTGACACCGCCGACGAGCTGGCGCCCGCTGCGACGGAGCATCCCTCCGTGGCAGCGCCCGCTGGCGACGTTCCGATGATGCCCGAGGATCCGCCAGCGAACGAGGCGCACGAGCGGGCCTGTGACGACCATCAGGACAACGACAACGACGGCATGATGGACTGCGCGGACGCGGACTGCTTCGACGCGGCCAACTGCGCCGCCGGCGGAGGCGAGGAGCGCAACGACGAGGCCTGCAGCGACTGGGTCGACAACGACGGCGACGGCGCCATCGATTGCATCGACTCGGACTGCGACGGCCCGGGTATCACCGTCTGCCAGGGTTCCTTGCACGGCGGCACGGCCAGCGGACGGAACGCCTCGAACTCCGACGACGAGAACGCGCTCCCGGAGCTCAGCGGCGACATGACCGTCGAGGACCTGATCGGGCGCTACGGCGACTCGGACGGAGAGCGCAACGACTACATGTGCTCCGACGGCATCGACAACGACGGCGATGGACGCACGGACTGCGCGGACTTCGGCTGCCGCTTCGACCCGCAGGTCACGGTCTGCGCCGGGCATCCGGGCTTCCACTTCAGCGTGGTCGCCGGGGTGGGCGCGGTGGTCAACCTGCAGAACATCATCGACGGCGTGGGTCAGCGAGGCGACCGCGCCAACGTGCGCTTCAGCCGCCTGCAGCTGCGCGTGCTGGGCCCGATCCCGATGATTCAGGACTCCTTCTTCCTCTTGAGCATGCGTCTCGAGAAGTCGCCCCGACTCACCTTCGCGCACTTCCAGGTGCCGATCGACGACTCCGGGCACTACGTCGCCATCAACAGCGGATCGGGTGGGCTCTCCTCGGGCCTGATCATCTCGACCTCGAAGCAGCCGCTGCTCAACGCGCCGTTCTACCTCTTCAACGCCTTCGAGCAGGGAAACGGTGCGGCCGTCGAGACCGGCGGGCCGCTCACCAGCGACGGCATGCTCAACTTCCGACTCTTCGCGGCCGGCGGCTCGGGGGAGTTCAACGGCAACGTGGGTGGCGCCTTCTTCCGCAGCGACGACAGGAACTTCTCCTACAGCGTCGGCGCGCAGCTCGGCGTGAACTTCATCGGCCACTACTCGCGCTTCGACTCGCCCTTCCTGTACACGCCGCAGCCCCTCACGTTGGCCATGCTCGTCGGCGCCAAGTTCGATCAACGGCCCCGCGAGCGCTACCCGGCGGCGAACGTGATGGCGATCTTCCAGTACCAGCGCTTGCTGGTGCGCGCCGAGTCGTACACCAAATACGTGATCGACGACGGCGGTGCCTTCGAGACGGCGTGGAACGCCCAGACGAGCATCCTGCTGGTGCCGCGTCACCTCATGCTGGCGGCCGACATGGGCCAGTTCTACTCCCAGAAGTTCGAGCCCACGGCGGGCTTCAGCTCGACGCTGCGACGCCCCATCGGTCAGTTCGAGTGGCGCGTCGCCCTGCACTGGTTCTGGTTCCGGAACATCGGCGTGATGTCGCTCGTGTACCGACAGACCCAGCTGGACGCCAACCCCGACCGTCCTCAGGATCCCACGCTTCAGCGCGAGATCCAGCTCGAGACCCAGTTCCGCTTCTGATGCGGGCTCGGGCCGCGGGCCTCCTGGGGCGAGGTGTCTCGGGCCCCTTGGGGCGCGTCCCTTCCTTGCCCGTTCCAGCCCTGCCATGCTCGCGCTACGAGCCGGCTTGGGGCTGACGTGGCCATCCTGACGCCGGTCTCGCTGGGCGACGCCGACCGCGTGACGCGGGCGCATGGCCTCGGCGCGTGCGATGGCGTGACCGGGCTCCAGGCGGGCAGCGTCAACTCGAACTTCTTCGTGGAGACGGACGCCGGCGGGCGCTTCTTGCGCGTGTACGAGGAGCAGGAAGAGCAGGGCGTCGCCTACGAGTGGGCGTTGCTCGAACACCTTTCGGACGCCGGCCTCGAGGTCCCACGGCGCGTGCCAGGGCCGTCCCCGGGGTCATGCCGCGTGGCGGGCAAATGCGTCGCGTTGTTCGAGCTGGCTCCGGGAGCGGAGCACTGCGCGCGCAGGTGGAGCCGCGCCCACTTCGAGCAGGTCGGTCGCTTCCTCGGACGCGCGCATCGGGAGACCGCCGACTTTGGCTGGCGGCGAGTTAGCCGTTTCGGTCCCGAGCCCATCAGGGCACGGCTGGACGCCATCGCGGAGTTGGGACGCCCGGAGCTGGCGCCGACCGTCGAGAGGCTGCGCGCGGCCCTCGCTCGCACGCAGGGGGAGGTCCCCGAAGACCTTCCGCGGGGCGTGGTCCACGGAGACCTGTTCCGAGACAACCTGCGCTTCGAGGGTGAGACCCTGGTCTCGGTGCTGGATTGGGAGAGCGCCGCCGACGGGCCCCTCGTGCTGGATCTCGCGGTGGCGATGCTGGCGCTCAGCTACGGCGACCAGTTCGCCTGGGACGACGCCGCGGCGCTCACGGCGGCCTATCGAGCCGAGCGGCCGCTCTCGGAGGCCGAGTGGCGAGGGCTACGCCCGGTCGCCATGCAGGCTTGCGTGCGCTTCGCCACCACGCGCATCCAGGACTTCTATCTGCGCGCCGTGGCCGCGGGAACCGAGCCCACGCGCGACTTCCACCGCTTCCTTCAGCGCCTCGAAGCGCTCGAAGCGCTGACGAACACGCGGCTCGCCGAGCTCCTCGGTCGCTGAACGCGCGGCAGCCCCTCGCCGGCATCACTCCGGCGCGGGGCTGGCCACATTGTCACCCCGACCAGGCTGTCACTCCGAATCCGAATCCACCGCGAAGGGATCGTCGTCGAAGCGCGGCGTCGGGAGCAGCTCGCCGTTCGCGCCATCACGACGCACGACGAGGAGACGTCGGGAGACGACGTCCGGACTCTCACGAGCGACCACGTACAGGTAGTTCAGGCCGGCGGTCAGCGGCACGCGGGTGGAGAAGCGCGCGTTCCGACGGTCCGCAGCGTGTGCGTTGGACTGGTAGAAGACCTTGCGCGCGCCAGCGAAGACGTAGATGTCGCGAACGGAGTGATCGTCCGAGGCGGTGCCCGTGAGCTCCACGCTGTCCTCGCGCGTCACCAACAGGTGGCCGTCGTCCACGACCAGCTGCGGCGGGCGGTGGGTGAGGGCGAACGTGAGCTCGCCGCCATGTCCGGTAGCCACGATCTGGTCGTTCGCGACCCAGGCCGGCTGACCGTCCTCGAGGGCGACTCGCACGAAGCCCGCCGACTCGGCCTGCGCGGGCACCTGCACCACGTGATGCACGGTCGCCACGGCCTCCGCCGACGCACCGGGAGCGGCGCGCAGCGTGGCGCCATCGCCCAGGCTGATCCGCCCCGTCCGCGCGCTCACGGGGGTGTCGGAGTTGCCGATGAGCAGCTCCAGCTTCTCGGTCACGGCTTCTCTCAGGTCGAGATCGGCGACGGAGACTTCGAGCTTGGCCACGTCGTCCTCGAAGTCGGATAGCACGTCGAAGGTGAAGCGCAGCAGACGCTCCTGGCCCGGTTCGAGGTTGTCGATGCGGAAACGTCCGTCGTGCAGCAACACGCCGCGTCCAGACAGGTTCCGAAGGTTGGCCTGGGTCTGGAAGGTCCTTCCTGTGCCTACGTTTCGCACGCGCAGATAGAGGCTGGCCTTCTCCCCGCGCTCGAGCACGCCGTCACCGTCTCCCTCGACGTCGTCCGCCACCTGCATGGAGTAGGCGAAGAGCGGACGCGCCAGGCCATGCACGATGGTGCGTTCCTCGGCGTTGGGTGGAGCGTGGCCGTGGGCCTCGGAGAACTCGACGCGAATGCCATCGGCTCGATCCACGACGTTGCGTGGCAAGAGGCAGCTGCGCGCGCCGTCGACGGTGGAACACAGGCCGAGGGTGGTCGCCCACTCACGCGACTCGCCTGGGGCCAAGCGACCGAAGACGAGCTCGCGATCGTTGAATAGGGCGTAGTCGCTCTTGGTGGTGGCTCGCAGCTGATAGAGCGTGTGCTCGCCGGTGTTCTGGACCCGGACGTGCAGCTCGAAGGGACCGCCGGCCGTGGCCGCGTCGGTCGGCGTGGTGCTCACGGTGACCGTGACCGGACTCGCGCCTTCGTCCGTGCCCTCGGCCCAATCCACGCCGAGACGCTGGAGCTGGGCGACGGCCTTGGCCATCTCCGAGTGCTGGGACTCGGACACGACCGGCCCTGCGTCGGCCAGCATCTCCGGCCGCACGCTGTGGGATGCGCGCGCCAACAGGCTCTGGCTGAAGCGCGTCAGGAACTCGTCCTCGGTGGCGTTCTCCTGGTCCCGCGGATCCGCCTCCTGCATGTGCTGGCGCTCCTCTTCGGACAGGTAGTAGCGCAGGATGACGCCTGGGCGTTGGCCCTCCCTGGCTCGCGCATGCGTCAGATGAGAGCGCAGATCCGCCTCGCGCAGCATGGCCTCGTCGTCCACCGTCAGCGCCATGTCCTCGCGATCGACGGTCATGGGATCGACCTCGATGTCAGGCACGATGCCCACGCCCTGAATCGAGACGTCTCCGGGCGTGAGGTACTGGGCGATGGTCAGCTTCAGAGCCGAGCCGTCCTGGAAGTTGTAGATGACCTGCACGGAGCCCTTGCCGAAGCTCCGCTGACCGACGACCAGCGCGCGGTCGTGGTTCTTCAGCGCTCCTGCGACGATCTCGCTGGCGGAGGCGCTGCCACCGTTCATCAAGACGACCATGGGATAGTCGGGCTCGGTGCCTTCACGATGGGCGAACTTCTCGTCGCGCTCGCGCGGATCGTTGCTCTGGGTGGCGACGATCGTACCGCTCGGCAGGAAGGTGTCGGCGACGCGCACGGCCTGGTCCAGCAGGCCTCCGGGGTTGTCCCGAAGGTCGAGCACCAGCCCGCGCAGGTCCTGGTGATGGAGATCGGCCAGGGCGCGCTGCATGTCCTCGCTGGTGTTGCCCTGGAAGCTGTTGATCTTGATGTAGCCGACGTGGTCCCCGAGCATGCGATGCTCGACCGACTCGATGTGAATCACGGCGCGCACGAGCTCGAAGCGACGCGGCGGCGTGCGACCGTGTCCCTGGGCACGCGTGACCCAGACGCTGACGCGAGAACCGGGCGGCCCGCGCAGCCGATCCACGGCCTCGGACAGCGGCATGTTCATCGTCGACTCGTCGTTGATCTTGACGATGCGGTCCATGCGCTCGAGGCCCGCGCGTGAGGCTGGGGTGTCGGGCATGGGACGGATCACCGTGAGGGAGCCGTCACGAATGGAGATGACGATGCCCAGGCCGCCGAACTCGCCGCGAGTGCTCATCTGCATCTCTTCGAACACGTCGGGGGTCAGCAGCACGGTGTGCGGATCGAGCGTCCGCAGCATGCCGTTGACCGCTGCGTACTCGATGTCGCGCAGGTCGAGGTCGGGCTCACCGTCTAGGTTCTGCTGCAGGAAGGCGAAGATGTCGCGAAAGCGGCCCGCCAGGGACCAAGGGCTGTTCACGTCGGAGATCGCGAAGGACTGCTCCTGGTCGTTGACCTGGACCGTGAGCGCGGGGGCGCCCTCCTCGTAGCGCACGATCACCGGCGCCACGCTGCTCTGGATGGCGTTCAGACCCGCCAGCAGCATCTTCTTCGGGTCGACGCGCTCGGGGTCGACGTAGTGGTTCTTCACCTCGAGGATCGCGCGATTCAGAACCGCCAGCCGGGTCAGATCGTAGGGATCGCGATCCCGCGCGGCCTGTGCCCGTGGCGAGCCATCGATGTCGACGGGCAGACCGTTCTGCTTGGGCCAGACGAAGGTCAACGTGAAGGCTGCGGCGACCGCGAGGAGCGCGAGTAGAGGCTTGGTGAAGCGAAATCCGTGCATTCTTACCTTCAGATGGCCCTCGGGCCCGTGAACGCGCAGCATAGCCACCACGCGCAACGAGGGCCACCAGAGACGGCCCACCTCCCTTGGACGCGCGAGGCCCCCGATTCGTTCCTGTTGTCGTGCCGAACGTGGCGCTCAATACTGCCACCTTGGGTGCGCTGGAGCCGAACGAACCAGACTTCCGTCCACGGCGCTGGCCCTGGAAGGTCGCCATCGCGCTCAACCTGCTGCTGGCCTTGGCCTTTCTCGGCTGGCCGATGTGGCGCGGACGACGCCGAGCCCGGGAGGCGAGGGAGGCCTTCGCCGAAGCCACCGCGTGCTTGGTCGGTGGTCGGGCCGCCGCC
>JAACVI010000534.1 GCA_009992505.1 Myxococcales bacterium | reverse complement strand
AAGGCCAAAGGCCAGACGCCGAAGCCGACGAAGCCGAGGAAGTAGAGCGCGCCGCCCAGGGCCGCGAGCAGCCAGGGCAGGATCCGGCGGGCGAGGGGCGCGGGCGTTGCGGCCACGGAAGGCTCAGCGCCGTGCGACGCACGCTCCCTCGGGCGTGTCTGGGCGCTACCCGGACGGGGCCTCTTGGACCGACGCTTCTTGCCCATGGGGTCTAGGCGAGCCCGAGCACGTGGCGCACCTTGTCGAGCAATTCCTGCTGCTTGAAGGGCTTGGTCAGGTAGTGCTTGGCACCGGCGTTGATGCCGCCGATGACGTCCTTGGGCGAGCTCTTGGCGGTGAGCATCAGCACCGGAATACGCGCGAGCTCCTTGTCTTGCTTCATGCGGCGCACGAGGGCGATGCCATCCATGCGCGGCATCATCACGTCCGTGATCAGCAGATCGGGCACGAATCCGGCGCGGATCTGGGCGTAGGCGTCCATGCCGTCGTTTGCCGTGCGGACGTCACCCATGGAGTTGAGCAGCATCTTCAGCATCCGTGAGAGGTCCGGGTCGTCCTCGGCGATCAGGATGCGACGGCTTGGCGTGTCGGTGTCGGTCATCGCGAGAGCAATCGTAGGCTGCCTTCAGGCACCGGACAACGCGACGTTCACCGAATCGCGCGTGACCTCGAGCAGATGGGCCAGGGCATCGGCCTCGATGTTCAGCGGTGGCACGACATAGACGGTGTCGCCCAGGGGCCGCAGCTGCACACCTCGGCTGCGGGCCTCGCGCTGCACGCGCCAGCCGGCGTCGGCCATGTAGCCCTCGTCGCCGAGATCGAGGGCCGCGACCATGCCCAGGCTGCGCACGCGCCTCACGCCCGGGATCCGCGCCATGTCGGCGAAGCCGAGGGCGAGCTCCTCCGCGCGCAGCGCCGCGTGCTCGAGGATGTGCTCGTCGCGATAGATGGCCAGGACCTCGCGCGCGACGGCGGCCCCGAGGGGATTGCCGAAGAAGGTGTGGCCGTGCATCAGCGCGCGCTCCTTGCCGCCGCGGAAGCCGTCGAAGACGCGCTCGCTGGCCAGCGTGGCCGCGAAGGGCAAGACGCCTCCGGAGAGCCCCTTGGCGCTGCACAGGATGTCGGGGCTGATGCCCGCGTGATCCGAGGCCCACATCGGGCCCGTGCGCCCGAAGCCGGTGAAGACCTCGTCCGCGATCAAGAAGGTGTCGGCCTCACGTGTCGCCGTGTGCAGGCGACGCAAGAGCTCGGCGGACCAGA
>JAACVI010000161.1 GCA_009992505.1 Myxococcales bacterium | reverse complement strand
AGAATCGCCGCAGGTTGAGGGTTCCTGCGCGAAAGTGTGCCGGAAGGTTTGGGGGAAATGTGGAGGAAATGCCAATGATTCCAGGCGTTCATCGGACGAAAGTATCATTGTGATACGTTGTGGTCGGCGTGACGCAGTTCTCGCTCGTCGGAAGCGCTAGCGCCTGCCGCCGCGGCCGCGTTTGGCGCGTCCGCCGGACTTCTTGCGTGACGCTGGGCTGGGCTCGCGCGCACCGGACTCGAGCTCCATCAGCGCACGCATGCGGTCGCGCAGATCGACGGCCTTCTCGAAGTCGAGGGCCTCGGCGGCCAGGATCATCTCGGCCTTCAGGCGCTCGAGGGTCTCGCCTCGGCTCTCGTCGCTGGACTCTTCGAGGCGCGCCAGATCGACCCAGTCGTTCGCGCCGCTGCTCGGATCCGCCGAGCGAATCGCCCGGTGGATGGTCTCGGGCGTGATCCCGTGCGCCTCGTTGTAGGCCGCCTGCAGCTCGCGTCGGCGCTCCGTGAGGTCGATGGCTTCACGCATCGCGTCCGTGACCTTGGCGCCGTACATGAGGACCTCGCCGTTCACGTTGCGCGCGGCGCGGCCGATGGTCTGGATCAGCGAGCGCGTGGAGCGCAGAAAGCCCTGCTTGTCGGCGTCGAGGATCGCCACCAGGGAGACCTCGGGCAGGTCGAGCCCCTCACGCAGCAGGTTGATGCCCACCAGCACGTCGAACTCGCCGCGCCTCAGGTCCTCGAGGATCTCCACGCGCTCGAGCGTGTCGATGTCGCTGTGCAGGTAGCGCACGCGCACCCCGAGCTCCGCGTAGTACTCGGTCAGGTCCTCGGCCATGCGCTTGGTCAGCGTGGTGACGAGCACGCGCTCCTGGCGTTCGACGCGAAGGCGGATCTCCTCGAGCAGATCGTCGACCTGACTCGAGACCGGGCGCACGTGAATCTTCGGATCGAGCAGACCCGTCGGTCGGATCACCTGATCGACGGTCTCGCCATCGGTCTGGGCGAGCTCCCAGGGACCGGGGGTCGCGCTGACCAGGAACATCTGGCCCACGCGTTCGTTCCATTCGTCGAATTGGAGCGGACGGTTGTCGAGCGCGCTCGGCAGGCGAAAGCCATATTCGACCAGCTTCTCCTTGCGCGAGCGATCGCCTTTGAACATCGCGCCGATTTGCGGGATCGTCTGATGCGACTCGTCGATGATGGCCAGGAAGTCGTGGGGGAAATAGTCGATGAGAGTGGGCGGAGGATCACCCGGTCCACGACCTGAGAAGTGGCGCGAGTAGTTCTCGATGCCGTGACAGAAGCCCATCTGTTCGAGCTGATCGAGGTCGTACATCGTGCGTTGCTCGAGCCGCTGCCGCTCCACGAGCTTGTTCGAAGACTCGAGCATCGCAAGGCGCTCCTGCAGCTCCTCGCGGATCGATCGCATCGCTCGAATCCGCTCTTCTTCCGGCGTCACGTAGTGGGAGCCTGGGTAGATGGCGTAGCGGTTCAGCTCCCGGAGCACCTTCCCACGCAGGGGATCCACCTCGAGGATCTTCTCGATCTCGTCGCCCCAGAACTCCACACGCACGGCGATGCCCTCGGAGTGCGCCGGGAAGATCTCCACGACGTCACCGCGCACGCGGAAGGTGCCGCGATGGAAGTCGATGTCGTTGCGTTGGTACTGGATGTCGACGAGGTTGCGCAGCAGAACGTCGCGCTCGAGCTGTTGTCCACGCTCGATTTTGATCAGCATCCCCTGATACCACTCGGCCGATCCAATGCCGTAGATGCACGACACACTGGCCACGATGATCACGTCACGGCGCGCCAACAGCGAGCGAGTCGCCGCGTGTCGCATGCGGTCGATGGCGTCGTTGACGATGGCGTCCTTCTCGATGAAGGTGTCGCTCGTGGGGATGTAGGCTTCCGGCTGATAATAGTCGTAGTAGCTTACGAAGTACTCGACCGCGTTGTGCGGAAACAGTCCACTGAGCTCGCTGTGGAGCTGCGACGCCAAGGTCTTGTTCGGGGCCATCACCAACGTCGGGCGATTCGCGCGAGCGATCACGTTGGCCATGGTGAAGGTCTTGCCGCTGCCGGTGATACCCAGGAGCACCTGTGCGCGCGCGCCGTCCTCGAGGCCCTCCATCAAGGCTTCGATGGCTCGGGGTTGGTCGCCCGTTGGCGAGTGGTCGCTGACGAGCTGGAAGCGCTCGGACAACTCGTCCTCGCTCACCTCAGCCACCGGCGGAACCCGGGCTCAGACCGTAGAGCGAAGCGACTCGTGCCGTCGCCTGACCGTCGCCAGAGACCACGAGCTCGCCCGCGGCGATGGCGGCCTGGGCTTCGAGGTCTCGGAGGTGGAGCGCGCGAGCCAGGCGCGGAGCCTGGATCTCGAGGCGGATGCACGGGGCGTGGGCGGCACCTCGACGCGCGCGCACGCGTCCCCGGCTCCAGGAGAGGTGAAACACAGCGCCCGACACGGAGAATTCGTGTTCCTCTTCGAGATCGGCGCCAAGCGCAGAATCCGCGGCCATGGCCAGCGCGAGGCCCATCAAGTCGGGCTCGAGGTGGTCGTCCTCTTCGGGCGGTCGAGCGCCATGCTTGCGGCCCCAGCGCGCCAGCGCCGCCAGTGGCTCGCCCAGCTCGGAGCCCGCCTCCGTCAGCTCGTAGACCCAGCTCGATGCGGGCGCGGGGAGCTTGTGGCGTGTGAGCAGTCCCTCTTCGAGGAGCTCCGTGAGGCGCTGGGTGAGCAGGTTTCGCCCGATGCCGGGCAGGCGCTCGAGCAGGTCGCTGAAGCGCAGGGGACCCAGCAGCAGGTCGCGGACGATCAGCAGTGTCCAGCGGCTACCGAGCAGATCGAGGCTCCGGGCGACCGGACAGACTTGAGCGTAACGACGCGCCATGGTCCGATACCTTGCCAGGCTTGACAGGCAGGTACCAGCCAGCGAAGTTCCGCACCAAGAAGTGCGTAAACATATACCGAGGAACACCATGAAGCTCTACTCCAGTCCCGTCTCCAACAACTGCCGTCGCGTGCTGGCCACCATCGAAGAGCTCGGTCTCGGCGATGTGGAGGTCATCGACGTCAACCTGGCCAAGGGCGAGCAGATGCGGCCCGAGTTCTTGGCGATCAACCCCAACGGCAAGGTCCCGGTCCTGGTCGATGGGGGTCGCACGATCTGGGAGTCGAGCGCGATCATGCATCACCTGGCGCTGGGCAGCTGGCTCGAGCCCAAGGGCTTCGACCTGATCGACGTGTTGCGTTGGCAGGCCTGGGACTCCGCGCACTTCGGCTCGAGCATCCTCAAGGTGGTGTGGGAGCGTCTGGTGAAGCCGATGCGTGGCGCCGACCCCGACGAGGCCATCATCGCGTCCGGCCTCGCCGGTTTCGCTCGCTTCGCGCCCGTGCTGGAGGCGGCCCTCGAAGACAAGACCTTCCTGCTGGGAGACACGCTCTGCTTGGCCGATCTCTCCCTGGCGACGGACGTCGCGCTGGCGGCACCTGGGGGTATCGATCTCGAACCCTACCCGAACATCCGTCGTTGGTATGCTGGCATGGCCAAGCGACCGAGCATGCAGAAGACGGCGCCTCGCCTGTGATACGTTTCTTGGTCGGCGGGCTGCGGCTCACTGTTCGAAGCGGGTGTGCAGCACTCGGGTCCCCGCGGGATCGGAGAAGCGGCTGAAGTTCTCCCCGCCCGCGTAGCCGCTCGGCAGCGGCAGGTAGACGCGGTATTCGACTTCGTCTCCGCGCGGGATCGCGAGCAGAGCGCAACGACCCGCCGACGTGCGTGCGCTGACCCGTGGCAAGTCGGCGGGCAGAACGCAGGTCGCGTGGTCTGGGCACGCAGCGACGGGTCGGTCGTGCAGCGCACTTCGTACAGCGTCGCGGGCGCGAGCGCCGATGCGCGTGGCTCTGCTCGTCGTCTTCTTGATCCAGCGAGGTCGAGGCGTCCAAGGGCCCGTCGAGGCGGGCCACGGCGAAGGGCTGTGCCGGTCCGAAGCTGCGGTCGAAGACGACGGGCGCGTCCGTGTCGTTGACGATGACGATCGCGACCGGGCTGGGCTCGGCGTTCTGGCTTGGGGGCGGGACCGGCGACGCGGGCGCAGGCTCGACGGTCGTGGTGGTGGCAGAAGGACGCCGACTTCGACGCGGAGGTCCGCGGCCTTTTCGCCGCCGCTCACGCTGCGCTTGCCGAAGGAAAGCACATGCACTGGCTCGACTCGCCCCGCGGTCGCTTGGCTGCGGTGATCGTCCTCGATCCGTTCTCGCGCAACATGTTCCGCGACACGCCGGGCATGTACGCCGCCGACGCCTTGGCGGTCTCGTGGGCACAGGACGGCGTCGACCGTGGCTGGGACAAGGAGCTTCAGGGCGCCGCCCGCGCCTTCCTCTACATGCCCTTCATGCACAGCGAAGAGCTCTCTGCGCAGGAGCGCTGCGTGGCGCTCTTCTCGGCGTTCCGCGATGAGCTGCCCGGGGGCGCGTACCGCGACGACCTGAGCCGCAATGTCTCCTTCGCGGAGCAGCCTCGCGACATCGTCGCGCGCTTCGGGCGCTCCCCGCATCGGAACGCGAGCCTGGGTCGAGAGTCGACGCCCGAAGAGCAGGCCTTCCTGCTCGAGGACGGCTCTTCGTTCTGAGGCCCGAGGTCTGAGAACCGGCGGTCAGCCGTTCTTGGCGGCGAAGTCCTTCATGAAGGCGACGAGCTTCTCGATGCTGGCGGGCTCCATCGCGTTGTAGATCGAGCAGCGGATGCCGCCGACGGAGCGGTGGCCCTTCACGCCGATGAGCTCGTTCTTGGCGGCTTCGGCGATGAACTTCTTCTCGAGATCCTCGCTGGGGAGGCGGAAGACGACGTTCATCAAGGAGCGCGACTCCCTCTCGATCGGGCAGCGATAGAAGTCCGCGTTTCCGTCGATGGCGCCGTAGAGCAGGGCGCCCTTGGCGTCGTTGCGCTTTTGCATGCCGGCGGCGCCGCCGTTCGCCTTCACCCACTGGAGCACGTTGCGCACCATGTAGATGGGGAAGGTCGGGGCCGTGTTCTGGAGCGAGTCTCCGTCGACGATGGTGCGGTAGCGGAAGATGCTTGGGATGGCTTTGTTGCCCTCGCCCACCAAGGAGTCCTTGATGATGACGATGGTCACGCCGGCGGGGCCGAGGTTCTTCTGTGCGCCCGCGTAGATCAGGCCGAACTTGGACACGTCGACGGGTCGGCTGAGGATGTCGCTCGACATGTCGGCGACGAGCGGCGCGTCCGACTTGGGAACGTAGTGGTACTGGCTGCCGGCGACGGTGTTGTTGGTGGTGATGTGCAGGTAGCGAGCCTTCGGGTCGAGGTCGAGCTCCTCCTGCTTGGGCACGCGCGTGAAGCCCTTGCCGTCCGCGTTGGCGTCGAAGGCGACGCGGCCGCCGCCCAACACCTTGGCCTCTCCGAGCGCCTTCTTGCCCCAGGTGCCGGTGACGGCGTAGTCGCCGCTGCCACCGTCCAGCAGGTTCATGGGCACGAGGGCGAACTGCGTGGTGGCGCCGCCCCCCATGAAGAGCACGTGGTAGTCGTCCGGGATCCCGAGCAGCTCCTTCAAGAGCGACTTCGCCTCTTCGTGGACGGCCGCGTAGGCCGCTCCTCGGTGGCTGTGCTCGAGCAGGGACATGCCCGTGCCCTCGAAGTCGATGAGCTCGTCCCGAGTCTTCTCGAGGACCGAGAGCGGGAGGGTGGCGGGACCGGGATTGAAGTTGGTTACGCGGTGCGTCATGGCAGCCGGAGATTACTCCCGGCGTGGTGCCGTGCAAGGGCCGACGCTCGGGTCAATGACCGTGCGCCGAGCCCGCATCGCGGGCCACGAAACCTTCGCTCGCGGGAGCCCGACGCACAGCCGCCGTCGCCTCCGGGCGTCCTGAAGGCGTGCGACGTCGGCGCGCCGTCGCGCATGGGCAGCGAAAATCCGCCGGCCGCGATTTGCACAGCTCGCGCAGAGTGAAACGTGTTTTTCAGTCGCATGTTCTACGCGCGAGATGCCAATGGAAAATTTGTACTTTCACGCTTGACGGCGTTGAAAGACACATTCATAGCTGAAGGGTAGGAGCAACTCTATGAAGCCGTCCCGACTGCAAAACCGAGAGCGTCACGCAACCTGGTCTCAGCACCAGATTGCGAACCACGACGC
The DNA here is from genome assembly GCA_009992505.1 of Myxococcales bacterium. Classification (GTDB taxonomy): domain Bacteria; phylum Myxococcota_A; class Polyangia; order Polyangiales; family Houyiibacteriaceae; genus JAADHO01. Next base: position 1,660 of record JAACVI010000161.1, on the reverse strand, counting down.
CGTCTGCGTTGTCACGCAGATGACCACGGTTCGCGCGGCTGGGAGCCGCGGGAGGTCGATGGGCTAACACCCTCGCCTCCCTGCTTCTCCGCCGCGCGTCCGAATGGGCCCGCGGCCTTTTTGTCTCTGGATCGTTCCTCTGCCGCCGCGGCCCGCTCTCCCTTTTGGGGCGAACCAAGGCCATGGAACCACGACAAGACAATCAATATCTGACATGGACGAACCGGCCGTTGGCCGAGCTTCTGCGACTGTCGTGGCCGATCGCGGTCTCGATGCTGTCGTACGCCTTCATGACTCTGGTCGACACTTTCTTCGTCGGGCGGCTCGGATCCGCCGCGCTCGCGGGCGTCGGTCTGGGTGGCATTGCCGCCTTCACCCTGCTCTGCGGGAGCTTCGGGCTCCTGCGCGGCGTGAAGGTGCTCGTCTCGCAGGCCGTGGGTGCCGGGCGTGGGCGTGAGGCCGAGGCCTACTTGGGCGCGGGGACCGGGCTCGCCGTGGGCATCGGGCTGCTCACCGTCGGGCTGGGTCAGGCGCTGGCGGCGCTGCTACCTTGGATCGCGGCGAGCGCGGCCTCGGGCCACATCGCGCAGGCGTATCTGCGCATCCGCGTCGCCGGTGCGCCGATGGTGCTCGTCTACGTGGCGCTGCGCGAATACCGCTACGGCGTGGGCGATGGGCGCTCACCCATGGTCGCGAACGTGCTCGCCAACGTGATCAACGTGGCGCTCGACTACTTCTTCGTCATCCACCTCGAGTGGGGCGTGGAGGGAGCGGCCTGGGCCACGGTGATCGGACACGGCGCCGAGGCCATCTACCTGCTCGCGGCGTCGCGGATCAGCCGCGAGGCGTGGAGGGCGTCGACCCTGAAGCACGTGCGTGACGTGCTGCGCGTGGGCGTGCCCACCGGGCTGCAGTTCATGCTGGAGGTGGGCGCCTTCTCGCTTCTGACGGCGCTCTTGGCTGCCTTGAGCGAGACGGCCGTCGCGGCGCATCCGGTCGCGCTCTCCGTCCTGCACTTCGCGTTCTTGCCCACGGCTTCGGTCGCGGAGGCGGCCTCGGTGCTCGCGGGTCAAGCCGTGGGCGCCAGGCAGGAGGATCTGGTGCCGAGGATCGCCCGCTTATCGCTGGCGGTGGCCATGGTCTACGCGATCTTCTGCACCTTGGTGCTCGGAGGCTTCGCGGGGCCCATCGCCTCGGCCTTCACGGATGAGCGCGTGCTCTGGCGTGCGACGGTTCACCTGTTGTGGGTGGCGGCCGTGTTCCAGATCTTCGACGCGGCCAGCGTCATCTCGCGCGGCGTCCTGCGCGGCACGGGAGACGTGCGGGTGCCCGCCTTGATCGGGGTCGCGTGCGCGTGGCTGTTCACGCCTCCGTTGACCTGGTTGCTCGGATATCACCTGGGACTCGGCGCTCTCGGGGGTTGGCTCGGGCTGTGCGGCGAGATCATCGTGGGCAGCGGGTTGCTCTGGAGGCGCCTGGCCCATGGGGATTGGCGAGCGGCCTCCCGCGCGACGCGCGACATGCTCGAAGCGCAGAGCGATTCCGTTCGCCAGCATCCCCTCCTCGCGCAAGCGCGCCGTGAGAGGGAGCGGCTTCCACGTCCTAGAGCGTGATCCACGAGGACGGGACGGGAGAGCGTTGCGCGGCAAGATCGGGTGTG
>JAACVI010000529.1 GCA_009992505.1 Myxococcales bacterium | reverse complement strand
CGAGCGCGCAGGCGGCGAGGAGGACAATCTGCTTGGACGTGGACACGGAACACGGACAATCGTCCCCCAAACGGCGACTGTCAATGCCGCAGCGGCCCTTGGGGTGATTCGTCCCGGGGGAGTTGCGGAAACGTTTCCGTCGCCCGCGCCGGCCGGCGACGAGCGCGCTGGCTGCGCTCCACGCAGGCCTCAGAAGAGGCGCGCGAACGCTCGGGCTTCGTCCGGAACGCTCCCGCCGTCTCGGCGGTGCTCGAACAAGAGCGGCGCGACGCGTGCCGCCAAGCGGCGCGGATGACAGGAGACGAGACCCGTGGCGCGGTGTTCGAGGGACGAGTGGTCCGTCACGCCCGAGTGAAGCGTGAGCCCCGAGTCGGTGCAGCAGACCTCGAACCAGGCATGTCGTCCGGGCGCCGTGGGCCTCGCGAAGAGGAAGCGCTGCGTGCCCTCGTGCAGCGTGGTCCACGCCCTCGTCCCCGCGGGCGTGCGGTCGAGGCGCTCGAGGATTGCCCGCAGCACCGCGGGGTGGGTCTCGTGGGCCAGAGCTTCGGCCAGCCACGGTCCCGGATCCTCACCGGCGGCCGTGGCGTCCGCGCGCACGCTCTCGAGCAAGCGCAATCGACCAGACGCCGGCAGCTGAGCGAGCGCCTCGCGCAAGGTCGCGCGGACCGTGTCGTCGGCGACGCCGGCCCCACCGGTGAGCGCATCGACCCGCGACGGCCGGCCTCGATCGGCTCGGGCGAGCCCCGGAGACGCGCTGCTCATGCTAGTCATGCTAGTCATGCTCCTTGCTAACAGCGAAGGCCTCCTGATGAAAAGCCTGCGCACATGCCTTGACGTCGCCCTCGCCCTTCGTGGTATCCCGTGAAATCAGGCGGGACTCGGTCCCTGAATGGGGAAATAACGCAGTGGAATTGGATGATGCGTTCGTCGAAGAGTATCGGCCCCTGGTTGGGAGCATCGCCCAGAAGGTGTCCCGCCAGCTCGACCTCAGGGGCGATTCGGACGATCTCATGGCGGCCGGTTACCAGGGGCTGCTCGAGGCCAGGACCCGCTACGACGCCAGTCGGGGCGTGAAGTTCAACACCTTCGCCTACTATCGCGTGCGCGGCGCCATGGTCGACTGGGTGAGGCGTCAAGGCTTCCACTCGCGGCGCGCGTGGGAGCGCATGAGAGCAGCCGAGGCCGCGGATCTGGTGGGCGAGTCCATCGTGGACGAGCGCGCGGCAGATCCCGCGGCGCGTGGTGACCGGAAGCGCACGGCCGCCGCCCTCGACGCCGCGTTGGGCAAGGTCAGCGCGGCCTTCGTCATGGCCGCGGTCGGCCAGGATCGCGAGCAGACGGACGAGACGCCCGAGTCGGAGCTCCTGGGGGGCGAGCAAGCGGAGCGCGTGCGAGAGGCCGTCGAGCGGCTGCCGGATCGCGAGCGTGCGCTGATCATGGGCTACTACTTCGAGGATCGACGCTTCGACGAGGTCGCGGAGGAGCTCGGGATCTCGAAGTCATGGGCGAGTCGACTTCACGCCAAGGCGTTGTCACTCCTCGGCAAGCAGCTGCGCGCGCTGGCCACGGGCTGAGCCCTCGCGCGGGCGCCCTCCCCTGGCGTTCTTGGGCGCCGCCGTTCTTGGGCACCGCCGTTCTCGAGCAACTCGCTCCCTCCACGCTCGACAAGGGCGCGTGGAGGTCAACGATGTCCGAGAGTATTGGTCCTGTGCGCGGCGAGGGTCTTCCGCCACCCCGGCCCGTGGTGCGTCACCGCGGTGAAGCGTCGTTCGCAGACGCGCTCGAAGCCACGGAGACGAGCGGCGCGAGCCACTCTCTGCTCGACGTGACCCTGAACGCCGCCCGACAGATGGCCCGTGGCCAACGTCGCATCGATCTCGCCGTGGGTCGTGCGCAGCACTCGGGCGGACTGGCGCCGGAGCAGCTGTTGGCGCTTCAAGCGGGCGTCTATCGCACCACGCAGGAGCTCGAGCTCGCCAGCAAGCTGGTCGAGAAGGCCACCAGCGCGGTGAAGCAGACGTTGCAAAGCCAACGCTGACGGTTGGCGCA
>JAACVI010000533.1 GCA_009992505.1 Myxococcales bacterium | reverse complement strand
AGCCCTGCTGCGCAGCCTCTTTGCGGTAGGCCTGCACGGCGGAACGCTCTTCGTCCTGTTCCTTGCCGCGAATGGAGCAGCGCAAGGATCCGTCGCGATCCGTGCCCGTGACCTTGACGTCGAGCACGGTGCCCACGGCCATGGCCTGACGACCGTCGCCGGTGGCGTCGCCCATGTCGCGGCTGGAGATGAAGCCCCGACCGCGCTTGCCCAGCACGCCCTGCACTTGCACCTTCATGCCGTGACGGTCGACGCGTTCGACGACCACGGTCACGTGAGCTCCCTGCTTGAGCGAGCGAGGCGCCTTCTCGGGATCGATGTCTCCGCGCGCGATGGCTTCCGCGTCCGCGGGCGAGAGGCGTGACAGGGAGATGCGACGCTGACCGCGATCGATGCGCTCGACCACGATGTCGAGCTCTTCGCCTTCGCGCACCACCTGGCTCGCGTGCTTCACACCCTGGCCACCGAGCTCGGAGATGTGCAGGAGCCCCTCGAGGCCCGGCGCGAGCTCGACGAAGGCACCGAAGTCCGTGGTGCTCGTGACCTTGCCCTTGCGCGCGCCACCGATGGTCAGGAGCTTGGCCTGTTCGTCCCAGGGATCGGGCAGGCAAGCCTTGATCGAGAGCGAGAGCTTGCCGTAGCGATCCTTGCGGTTGCCCAGCTGCACTTTCAAGACCTGAACGTCGACCTCGTCGCCGATCTTGGCCACATCCAACGGGCGCGTGCCGCGCGCCCACGCGACCTCGCTCATGTGCACGAGACCCTCGAGGCCATCGCCCACGTCCACCAGCAGGCCGAACTCGCGCACCTGCGAGACGTGACCATGCAAGCGCTGACCCGGCTTCAGCGCGGCCATGCGGTCACGCGCCTGACGGCGCGCGTCGCGCTCGAGGATGGAGCGCCGACTGACCACGATGCTGCGGCCGGTCTTGCCCGGAGGCACGCTGAACTCCAGCTTCTTGCCCAGGAAGTCGTGCGGGTCCCCGATGCCCGTCAGGGACATGCCGCTGGCGGGACAGAAGACGCGGATGCCCTCGAGGATGACGTCGAAGCCGCCTCGGTTGAAGCCGTAGACGAGACCGTAGAGACGACGATGCTCGTCGCGCGCCGCAGCGATGGCCGCCTTGGCGGCGGGCCTGTCGATGATGCGGTTGACCAGCGCCATGTGGCCGCTCTCGGCGACACCCGCGATGCGGCCGCGGAAGACGGAGCCAATCGCGGGAGGCTCGGGAGCCGGCTCGAGGGAGACGTGCGCGGGCAGCTCCTCGTCGTCG
>JAACVI010000204.1 GCA_009992505.1 Myxococcales bacterium | reverse complement strand
TAGGCGCTCGGCGCACTAACATGGCGCCGTGGAACCACCGGCCCACTTTCGTGAGGATGCCCGGAGGAGCATCAGCCTAGCCGTGACGTTCCGTGTCGGCGTGGCGCTGACGCGTAGGGGCCGCACGTTCGATCTGAGCATGGCCGGCGCGTTCATCGAGACAGCGAGCCCGCCCATGGCCGGTGCCGAGGTCGTGCTCATCCTGGAGTCGCCGAGCGCGTGGGATCCGTTGCAGATCCCGTGCGAGGTGCGCTGGGTGGACGAGCGGGGCGTGGACGGTCCGCGAGGTTTCGGGGTGCGTTTCACCGCGCTCAGCGACGCGGAGGGCGCGGCGTTGCGCGAGCTGCTCTTGCGTACGGGCTTCCTGGAGGAGCCAATATGACGACGCCCGGTGCTTCGGAGAGGCCGGCCCCGCCGCAGGCAGTCGACGAACAGCCGCCGGACGAGCCGCTGTCCTGGATCGGCCGGGAGCTGGACGGCCGCTACCGCATCCTCGAGGTGCTGGGCGAGGGCGGCATGGGCGCGGTCTTCGTGGCCGAGCAGCTCGCGCTGCGGAAGCAGGTGGCGCTCAAGGTGATCCGTCCCGAGCTGGCCGGCGACGGGGAGATGGCGGCGCGCTTCGCCCGCGAGGCGATGGCCTCGGCCAAGCTGGATCACCCCCACGTCGCGGCGGCTCTGGACTACGGCACGCTACCCGAGGGCGGCGCGTATCTAGTGATGCAGCTCGTGCGGGGCCGCAGCCTGGCGGACCTGATCATGAAAGAAGGCGCCCTGCCCTGGGCCCGCGCCACTGGCCTCGCGGCGCAGGTCGCGGACGCGCTCGCCGCAGCCCACGCGGCCGGCATCGTGCACCGCGATCTGAAGCCCGAGAACATCCTGCTCGAGCCGCGCGACGACGGCTCGGAGCTGGTGAAGGTGCTCGACTTCGGCATCGCCAGCGTGTCCATGGACGACGGCCCCGCACCGGAAGGCGCGGCGCCTCGGCGTGCGTTGACGCGCGTGGGCATGGTGATGGGCACGCCCGGCTACATGTCGCCGGAACAGGCCATGGGCGAGAAGGTCGACGAGCGGGCGGACCTCTACTCGCTGGGCGTGATCCTGTGGGAATGCGTGATGGGCGTGGAGCTCTTCCCGGGCACGGAGCTGCCCGCGATCGTCTCGAAGCAGCTCACGGAGGCCGCCCCGGACGTCGGCGTCGTGGGCGGACCACCGGCGCTCTCCGAGCTCGTCGCCGCCTTGCTCGCGCGCGCGCCCGATGCGCGCCCCGAGTCGGCCTCGACCGTGCGCGACGCGTTGCGACAGATGACCTATCGCAACTCCGCCGCCGGACCGGTCACGGGCTCACTGCCTCGGGTCGATCCGGTCTCGGGCGAGGTCTCCCTGCCGCCCTTCGAGCCGAGCCTCGAGATGCGTCTCTCGAGCGCCGTCCACGAGCGCGCGCCCACGTTGCTGGCGCCCGCGACGCCCGCTGGCCCACGCAAGAAGACCCTGCTGCTCGCGGCGGCCATCGGCGGAGCGGGTCTGGTGCTCGTGGCGGGCTTGAGCGTGGGTCTCTACCTCACGTTCTCGGACGGCGGCCCAGGTCGCCCCGGGGTGATGACCCAAGCCAGGCGCGTGGCCGAACCCGAGGTCCCGCACGCGGTGCAAGTGAAGATCGATCGCATGGTGCAGGGCACCAGCCAGTCCACGCGACGCAGCGCTGGCCGTTGGCTGACGGGGCACGAGCCGAGCAGCGAGGTGCCGGCATGGGCTCGCGCCGTGGGAGAGCTCGAGATCGCGCGAGGCTGCCGCACTCGGCGCCAAGCGCTCTCCGCCATCCGCGAGCTCGGCGATGTGCGCGCCCTACCCAGCGTCGAGCGCTACCATCAGTCGCCGCATCGCGGCTGCGGCCTCTTGCGTCAGAGCGACTGCTACGGCTGCGTTCGCGACGAGCTGGTCGAGACCGTCCAAGCCCTCGGCGGCGACCCCAACTCGGAGTAGGCCCGCGTCGCCAGAAGCACGGCGACGAGGTCGGGGCCGCGCAAGCGCTGGCCCCCCACGTTCGCATTCCACCGTGCGCAGAGGCGCGGTCACGTGTCCGTGTCCGGGTCCGTGTCCGCGCCCGTGTCCGTGTCCGTGCTTTGGTCGTAGGGCGGGGGCTCGTCCCCCGCCGAGCCGGATCGTGCGTACGGCGTATCCCTGCGAAGCCGTTCGTTGCCATCCAGCGCAGGGGAGCCCTCGCGGCGGGGGACGAGCCCCCCTACGGAGAACGGTCGCAAGCCCACCGTGCGCAGGGCGCGCGCAGCGTCGGCCGCAGGCCGGGCGAAGCTCAAACCAACCCGGTCCATGCCGACACGCATTTCGCCGCGGGAGCGGTTGGGTCTAGGGCCCCAACCGCAACGTCGGCCGAAGGCCGAGCGGCGGCGGGATGGGGGCCCCGTTGCGGCGGCCCGCAACGGGGGGCCAGGGGCTGCGGCCAGCCCCTGCCAGCGACTCAGCCGCCGAAGTCGATCAGCCAGCTCAGGCGCCGGATGATGTTGACGTTGTCGATGTAGCTCGCCAGGGGGCCCATGGAGCCCTGATCGAGCAGCGCCTGGGCGTGGAGGAGCATCTGCGCTCCGGGAGCGGTCTCAGCACCGGTGGTGGCATCCGGATAGGAGGCCGCCACGTAGGTCAGGCCGCTGGCCGGGTCGGTGAAGCTGATGGTGGGGATGCTCGGATCGAGCGTCACCGCCTCAGCGCCGCCCACGGCCCAGATCCGCGACTTGTTCATGTAGGTCTGGTCGTAGGTCTGGGGAATGAGCGCCATGCCATACACGGCCGCGGCCAACTGGATGGAGAAGGACGCGTTCGGGTCGACGGGCGTGCCGGGCATGTCACTCGAGGCGAGCTGTAGCGCGTCCGGGTAGCGGAGCTGTCCCGACACGACGCGCGGCGAGACGGTCTGCCAGTCCTCACCCACGAGGCCGCGGAAGAAGCTGGTCATCGAGGGCGCGAAGGAGCTGTAGAAGTTGATCTGGTAGCTGCGCACGTCGGCGGCGGTGTCGCGACCGATGAAGTGCGTCTCCGGATCCGTGAGCACCATCAGCGCGAGCACCTTGTCGTAGTAGAAGCCGGAGCGCTCGAGCTGATCGAACCAGAAGTAGCCGTCGTTGAAGTTCCAGGTCGTGTCGAGGTAGCGGCCGTCGAAGGCGTTGACGTTGACGCCGCCGCCGAAGCCGCCGTCGGCCGAGGTCAGCCCGCTGGTTCCGTCAGGTCGCGTGTGGCGAGTGTAGGAGCCCGGCTCGGGCGCCGTGATCACGCGGGTGAAAGTCTCGAAGGCGGTGCCCACGGCCGCGGTGTAGGCGCCCATGCCGTCCTCGCGCGTCCAGAAGGCGTCGAAGCTCGGATCGGTACCGAAGATGTCGGTGAAGATCGGTCGATAGAGCGAGTAGATCTGGTTCGCGTACTGCAGCTTCACCATGTAGCGGTTGAGGATGCGATCCGCGTAGGGGCCGGTGTCGTAGCCAAGACGGCCGCGACGGAAGGCGTTGAAGCTGTAGTAGTCCCAGTAGGAGTCGGCGATCGAGTTGATCGTCTCGTAGGGGTCGGCGCCCGCGTCGTAGCGCAGACAGTCCGGATCGAGATCCGCCTGCTCGTCGCTGCAGAACTCGTAGGGCACGGTGGGTCGACCGCTGGCGTCCACGAGCGGGTCGTCGATGCCCTGACTGGCCAGGAAGGTCTCGGAGCGCAGGCTGGTGTAGGGCACGTCCGCGCGCTGCTCGATGTTGGCGATGCCGCCGAGCACGCCGGGCAGCTCGGTGTAGGGATAGGCCGTGACCTCACCGGTGCCGGTGAAGGCCTCGAGCTTCAACATCACGGGCCAACCCGCGCTCTTGATGAAGGAGATCCAGGCGATCTCGCCGACGTCGGGGGCGTTGGTGAAGACCTCGACCATGTCGCCGTAGCCCATCTTGATGGCGGCGCGGTCGTAGTGGCCGATGCCGTTGGCGTCGGTGACGACGAAGTTGTTTCCGTAGTCCATCACCGTCGAGTACTGGTCCTCGCGGATGCGGCCGTCGATCTCGGCGTCGGTCATGGGATCCCACGCGCGGGGCTCCATGTGGCCGTCGTCGCGCAGCTGCCAGTAGTGCGCACCATAGTTCAGCGAGTCATGGCTGCCGCTGAAGTTGTGGCGCAGGCCGAGGGTGTGACCGAACTCGTGGGCCGTGACGGCCTCGAAGATCGGGTGGCGCAGCATGTCGCGCACGGCGGCGGGGTTGGTCACGTCGTAGCTGCGGCCGTACCACTCCATGGTGCCGTCGCCGGCGTCGGCGGCGTGCTTCACGGCGCGGGCCAGGCCGAGCAGGCCGTCGTCCGCGAAGTCGGCGCGCAGCACGCAGGAGCCGTGCGCCGCCATGATGGCCTGGGCGCGCTGATAGGCCGAGCGCCGGTCGATGCTCATGCCGCGCAGGGGCGAGGCCGCGTTGAGCGCCGCTTCGTCCAGAGGCAGGTTGGGATCGACGCCCGCGGCGACACGCAGCTCGTCGTTGGTCAGCATGCGCTCGATGTCGGTGCCGACGAGGTTCTGCAGACGGGCCTGACCGCGATCGTCGCCCGTGCCGAAGGCGCCCGCGTGCAGGAGGCGATCGCGTGAGTCGTTGATGGCGGCGACGGCCTGACCCGGCGTGGGCCTGGCGCGCGACGAGTCGTGCGGACCGAGCAAGGAGGTCGCCCAGCTGAAGTCCATGGCCTGGTTCACGCGATCGACGTTGAAGCCGTCGATGTTGCCGGCGTGATCGTCGCGCGGCAGGCCGGTGATGGCCGAGCCGGGCGCGCGCTGACGCTCGACCCAGGAGTTGACCACGCTGGCGTCCGAGATCTGGGTGGAGCTGATGTCGCCGTTCAACAGCGCGAGCAGATCGCGGGCGTAGGCGGCGAGCGTGTCCAGAGCCGCGCCATAGATGAAGGCGTTGCCCATCAGGATCTCGCCGGTCTCGGGGTCGGCGGAGCTCGGGCCGTAGCCCAGCGGGCTCGAGGAGTGCGGGTCGCTGACCCAGCCGATCAGCGAGTAGCGAAGGTCACCGATCTCGGCGACCGTGCCTTCGCCGCCGCAGCTCGCGTCATCGTCGGCGAGCACGGGGTTGTGGCAGAGCACGACGACGCTCTGGCCGTCGTCACGGGTTCGCTGCGCGGCGCAGCCCGCCGCGTCGCCGCCGTCCGCCAGACACTCGTTCTCGCGCAGGGAGGCGATGGTGTCGACGAAGGAGGAGTTCCACTGTTCGATCACGTGGTCCATGTCGGGCAGCAGCTCGGCCGGGAAGTTCTCGGACACGTGGTAGGGGACCTTGCGCACGTCGCGCTCGCGGTAGGGGATGGTGCAGGCGCCGAGCCAGTCGCCCGAGTCGTCACGCTCGCGACGCGAGCGGGCCCAGGCGATGTCGCAGGAGGAGCCACCGCCGCCGCAGACCATGCCGGCGTTGGCCTCGGTGCAGCGCAGGGGCGCGCCCGCGGCGTCGAGCTTGTGGCTCTGCACCCAGAGGTTGTGACGGTTGGTGAAGCGGAAGCGCGCGGGCTCCACGACGCCGTACTGTTCGTCGTAGCCGGCGCGCTCCGTGACGAAGTAGCCGAACCTGTCCATGCGGTCGCCCGTGTAGCGGAAGGGCTCGTAGTCGCGGGTGGCGTCCACCTTCATGAACGAGTTGCGCACGGTGATCTCACCGGGTGCGCAGTCGAGGAACTCCGAGCCCGTGAGCAAGCAGGTCGGGACGTCGCCGAAGCCCTCGATGTGCGCGACCGTGGGACGCACGAAGAGCTTGTTGACGATGTCGATGTAGCCGATGTGGTCGGGGTCGTTGGCGCCGGGGAGGAACTTCGGCTCGTGCGGATCGCCGTGTCCGGGCTGCACGTAGTAGGCGACGGGCTCCGCCTCGATGCCGTCGAAGAGGCGCGCGAACATCAGGAAGTTGCTGGTGATCAGGTTCTGGGACCAGTCCACGCGCATGTACTCGCGCTCGTACCAGGGTCGGTCGCTGTCGTTCTCGACCACGACGTTCAGCTCCTCACCCGTGGTCGGGTTGTAGTCGCGGCGAATGTCGAAGTGGGACTCGATCTCGTACGCGGCGATGGCCGCGCCCGTCTCCGTGCTGCCGGCCAGGCCCTGGATCTCGGAGTTGCTGATGAACTGATACGAGCGCCGGGCGATCAGGTAGTTCTCCTGGATCTCCCAGATGATCTTCTCGGTGTCGCCCTGCTCGCCCACGAAGGTGTAGGAGGCGCTGTAGGGCGTATCGATGACGGTCTGCAGGAAGTACCAGTCCCCCTCGAAGACGCTCTTCTGGATGGCGTTGGGCTGAACCCGATTGACCGTGGGCTGCGCCTGATTGCAGGAGGCCACGAGGGCCAGCAGCGGCAGCAGGAGGATTCGGGCTCGAACGAGGGACGACTTCATGAGGGGTACTCTCCTTGGCATCGCGGCGACGCCGGGAGCCCATATAGCAAGAAGCGTGCGCAGGCGCCTGTAGGAAAAGTGGCGACGAATGCCCCCTGACATAGAGGCTATTCCGGGCGGAGCGGGCGAATCGTCACATCCCTAACAGCCATCGCGCACGCCCCTACCGGGTCCGCGCTTGACATCTCT
>JAACVI010000532.1 GCA_009992505.1 Myxococcales bacterium | reverse complement strand
GAGATCGTTTCGGATCGAGCTGCGTCTGCCTTCCATGACGGGCCATGCGAGCCCGCGGAGGTGACGCATGCGACGGTTGATTCTCGGTTTCTTGGCTCTGCTCCTGGGATGTGCAGCGGCCGGTCTGTCCACGGCTTCGGCCCAGACGGTTCAGGTGATCGGTGGCGGTGGCGACGCTCGGATCGGGGGATCGCCGATCCGTACCGAGGTTCGCATCGGTGACGACGGCACGACCTGGGTCGGCGTCTGGGTCGACGCGCCCACCGTGCAGGGACAGAGCGTGCGCCCGCCCATGGACGTCGCGCTCGTCATCGACACCTCCGGCTCCATGGCGGGCGACAAGATGCGCAACGCGCGCATGGCCGCCTCGAGCCTGGTCGAGACGCTCCAGAATGGGGACATCGTCAGCCTCTACGCCTTCAGCAATCAGGTCATGGAGCTCGCGCCTCCGACGCAGCTGAGGCCTGACAACCGCGGGGGCATGATGCAGGCCATCGCGCGGCTCGAAGCTGGCGGTGGCACGGCCATGTACGCCGGCGTCGAGGCGGGCTTGGCGCGCCTGTCCCAAGCTCCGTCGAGTCATCCCGTGCGCCGCGTGGTCCTGATCAGCGATGGTCAGGCCAACATCGGTCCGAGCGATCCCGGCAGCTTCGGTCAGCTCGCGGCGCGCTACTCGGAATTCGGCGCGCAGGTCTCCGCCATCGGCGTCGGGCTCGACTACGACGAGTCCACCCTCGGTCAGCTCGCCGTGCGCAGCGCGGGGCGCCTCTACCACCTCGAGCAGCCCTCCCAGATGGCGAGCATCCTCGAGCAGGAGATCAATCTTCTCTCACGCACTGTCGCGACCAACGCCATGATCGAGGTCGTGCCCGCGCCCGGCGTCGTCTTGATCGAGGCGGACACCATGGGCGCGCGGCTCGAGGACGGTCACCTGATCGTACCTCTGGGATCGCTCTATGGCGGTCAGCAGCGTGAGGTGCTCTTCCGCGCCCGCGTCCCCACCGCGCGTCTCGGCGCCCAGCCTCTGGCGGACGTGCGCTTCCGCTATGCCAGCGCGTCTGGCGCCTCGCCTCGTCCGCAGACGGCGCAGCTTCGCTACGACGTGATGCCCAGCGGTCGCGCGCTCAGCCGTCCGGAGAACGCTCGCGTCGCCGCCATGGTCGCGAGCCACGACGCAGCGCAGGCGCAGCTCGCGGCAGCCACGATGCTCAATCAGGGGCAGAACACGGCGGCAGCGGCGGCGCTCGGAAACGCCGCCGATCGTCTCGAGGTCGCGG
>JAACVI010000203.1 GCA_009992505.1 Myxococcales bacterium | reverse complement strand
CGTTCGTATTCAGGGTCGGCCGGGCGCTGCGCGTTCATCGTCCTAGGGGGTTAGCGTGTGAGGGAGCGTACCAGAGACGAGAGCTCCTGTGCGAAGAGATGCGGAGAGTGTCGCGCTTCCAGGTACAGTGAGCCGCTCGCCGCCAGCCGTTCGCCGAGCTCGCGGTGGTTCAGGATGCGCTCGCAACCACGCGCCAGGGCCTCGGGATCGTCGTCCGCGACCAGCATACACGCACCGCCCAGAGGCAGGCCCGCCGCGGCGCGCGCCGTCGTCACGACCGGCGTCTGACGCGCGAGGGCGTCGAGGAGCTTGATCGGCACGCCTCCCGCGATGCGCCGAGGCACGAGCGCGATGTCGGCGGCCGCGTAGGCCCGGCGTCGCGCCTCCTCCGTGGTCAGCGTGGTCGCTGTGAGCCTGTGGGCCTGGCCCAGAGAGCGCGCGAGGCGCCAGAGCGGCTGCGTCGCGGAGGCCGTCGCGACCAGCAGCCGCGCGGCCGGTCGCCTGCGCGCCAGGGACGCCAGCGCCGTGAGCACGTCCTCCCAGCCCTGGTAGGCGTCGAGGTTCCCGGCGTAGAGCAGCACCTCCGCGCCCCGCGCGATGCCCAGGGCCTGGCGCGCCTGTGCGCGCTCCTGGCTGCTGGTCGGTGTCGCGCGCGGCCAGGGAGGCAAGAGCGTTTGCGCCCGTGGGCAGAGCCCCGAGAGGCGCTGCGTCAGCGCGGGCGCCACCGTGACCACGGCCTGGGCGCCGCCGACGGCGAGCGCGTCCAGCGTCTTGCCCGCCAGCGTCAGGGGTCGCCGCAGCCGCGCCGAGGCGTAGCTGGGCAGCTCGTCTTCGAAGCTCGTGTGCGCGACGTAGACCCAGGGGCGAATGCCCGAAGCGCGCGCGATCAACGCGGCCTCGACGTTGTGGGCCACCACGGCGCGGGCTCCGAGTCGACGGAACAGACGCCGCGTGGCGTCGATCATGCGCAGATCGAGCAGCGCCTTTCCCAAGGACGGGCCGGAGCGCAGGCTCGAGAGCTGCGGGCCACCCTTCAGGCGATGCAGCGGGAAGGATCCGCGCGGGCCGTGACCGCCGTGGGCGTAGGTGAGGAGCTCGGGCACGTCGCCCTGGGCATGGGACGCCTCGAGCATCTCGCGCACCAGCGCTTGAGTGCCTTGAGGGCTCGGGTAGGGCGTCGCGGAGAGGTGCAGGACAGGCTTCGACATGGGCTCCTTCAATCGATGTATCCGAGCGCGCGCAGTCGAGCCGCCACGGCCGCTTCGCCGGCTTGCCGTCTTCGCCCGGAGCCGACGACGTCGGGCAGACGGCGCGCCGCCTCGCCGCTCTCGCGCAGGATCTCGAAGAGCACGCGTCCCCGCGCCTCGGGAGGTGGGGCTATGCCCAGGCGAGACAGCAGGGTGGCGCTGGCGTCGGCGATGCCCGCCTCCACGCGCCCGGCCGCGAGCACGCTCGGACCGTGGGCGATGTAGATGCCGCGCGGACGATGGGCGCCCGGCATGCTGCGCCCCTTGCGTCCGAGGTACTCCTCGGGAGCGAGGCGCCGGAAGGGGCCCGTGCCGGCCGGTCCCGTGCCACTCGGCGCGAGGTTGTAGGAGTAGCCCTCGCGCAGCGCGAGGGTGATCACCAGATCGGGCGCGCGCTCCACGAACGCACCTTCGTACAGCTCCTCCCGCGCGTGCACCGCCTCGACCACCTGCTGGCCGTTCCACGGATCACGCAGCGCGAAGAGCGCCCCTTCGATCTCACGCCTCAGCGCGTCGCGCTCCGAAGGCGCGACCACGCCCGAGGGCTCGCGCCCACGCAGGTTGTAGGAGACGCTTGGGAAGTAGTTCAGCTCCTGGCTAAAGGCTCGGCTCCGGCTCATGTCGAGGTCGCCGAAGCGCGCACGCGACTCGAGCCAGCCGGGCAGGGCGCGATCTCCGAGGGCGAAGAGCCGCTCGCGCAGACGCGGCGAGAGCCGGGAGAGGGCCGCGTCCTTCAGCCCACCGACGAGCGCGGGCCAGGGACTGCGACGCACGAAGCGCAGGAGGCCCGCCTCGGCCAAGGCGCGGTTCAGGTAGAGCACGACGTCCGAGGAGCCTCCCGAGCCGTGGTCGCTCACCAGTGTCAGCTCCACGTCCTCGCCCGCCGCGCAGCGCAGCTCGTCCACCGCCGCGTCGAGGCGACGGTAGACCTGCGAGAGCCCGTCGCCCGCGTAGCCGAGGTTGTGTGGGTGTCGCGGCGACGCCGGGTCGTGGAGCGAGAAGAGGTGGTGACTGGCCGTGTCGCTCTCGCCGAAATAGAGCGCGAAAGCGTCCCAGCTCTCACGGCCGAGGAGCCAACGGGCCATGGCCACCTTGCGGTCGATGCGCAGGGCGAGCCGCCCGGGGAGGCTCTCGTGGAAGCCGGGCTCGTCCGCGCGGAACTCGTCCACGTCCGACAGCTTGTGCGCCGCGAAGCGCTTCTTCAGCGGGGCGTAGAGCGCGCGCGGCCAGACGAAGGAGGCGTCGGCCTCGAAGGCCACGGGGGCGTCCCAGCCCGAGATGAACACGCCGTGCTCAAGCTGCTCCGGCGGCCAGGTCGCGGGGAAGCCCACGCAGGCGGTACGCAGGCCCAGGCGATCGAGGCGAGCGAAAATCGTCGGCGCCTCCCGCACGCTGCCCGCGGTGAAGGCCACGCGGTAGCCCTTGCGCGTGGTGAAATCGAACACGCCGTGCGCGCCCGGATCGAGGCCGGTGAGGAAGGTCGTCCAGTTTGGCAACGTGGCCGGCGGCTCGACGCTCACGAGGTGCGCATAGCTGCCCTCCGTCATCAACGCGTGCAGGGTCGGCAACGCCTCGGGACCCATCTGCTCGACCAGATCGAGATCGACGCCATCGAGCCCGAGGATGAGATGCTTGGCGCTCACCCCCGACTCCAGTCGCGGCCGCGCATGAAGCCCGGGGCGGGCGTCTGGCCCAGACCGAGCACGGTGGGCGCGATGTCGAGGATGTGCGCGTCTTCGACCCGTCCACGCGCGGGCAGATCCGCGCCGGACAGGACGAAGAAGCCGTCGCGGGCGTGGTTGGCTCCGTCGGGGCCACGGGCGTCGTGCCGAGTGAAGACGTCGCCGCCCAGCTCCCCGAGGGCGCGGTGGCCCAGGTCTCCGAAGGTCACCATCAGCTCGGGCGGGTGGCCACGCAGGCCGGTGTAGAGCCGTGAGGGGACCGCCACCCGCGCGAAATCGGATTCGCCCTCGGGACCCGGCATCGCGGACAAGGCATCCACCAGCTGCGCCAAGACTCGCTCGGCGTCGCGCTCGGGCACGCAGGCGCCGGGGCCACATCCCTCGCGGTTCAACAACACGCGGGCATGGTAGCCGCCTTCGGCCCAGGCGCGCGTCCTGGACCAATCGACGTCGGCCTCGAAGAGCGGCGTGCCGGGCTCGGGAGCGGTGCGCAGAGTGAGCCAGCCCTCGCGACGCAGCCACTCGTTGATGCGCACGGCGCCGAGCATGGGCCTCGCGCCATGATCGCTGACCAGGATCGTGCGCGTCTCGGGCCCCGCGCGCTCCACCAGAGCGCCGATGCGTGCGTCGAGGCCCGCGTAGTAGCGTCGGCAGGCGTCGACTCCGTCCGCGTTCGGATCGTGCTCGGGGTGCGCGGGATCCATGTGGCGCCAGAGCGCGTGGTGCAGGCGATCGGTGCCGATCTCCACCAGCATCATGAAGTCGGGGTCGTGGGCCTCGAGCACGTACTCGGCGATGTCGAAGTGTTGCTCCGCCATGGTGCGCAGCTCGTCGAGGAGCGCATCTTGGGTGAGGTCGCCGAAGCGCGCCACGTCCGCGCGGTAGGGGCCGAAGCGCTGCGTGAGCTCGGCGCCGAGGGAGCGCGGCCAGGTGAAGTCGTGACCTTCTCCGGGCCACAAGCAGCCCGAGACCTCCACTCCGCGCACGGGCTTGGGCGGCGAGGTCAGAGGCACGAAGAGCGCCGCCACTCGCTGGCCCGCTTCGCCCAGGCGGTCCCAGACGCGCTTCTCCTTCAGGTCTGCCGAGGTCACGAGCGAGAGCTGCCGCTGTCCATGTCGCCTCGCGCGGAAACCATAGAGACCCAGCTCGCCGGGATCCCGACCCGTGACCATGCTCGGCCAGGCCGGCACGGTGATCGGCGGCGTCGTGGAGCGCAGAGGGCCGAAGGTGCCCGACGCGGCCAGACGCGCGACGTGGGGCATCGCCTCGCGGTAGCGCTCGAAGACCAACTCTGGCGGCACGCAGTCGAGCCCGATGACGAGCGTGTGAGCGCGCCTCATGCGCTTCGTCAGCTCGCGTACTTGTCGACGAGTCCGCCCAGGCGCGGCGCGGCGTCTTCGACGTGTCGCTTCGCCGTAGGACGCAGCTTGTCGTAGGTGCTCTTCACCACGCGGTTCGTGCTGCGGGCGGCCTTCTTGTCCGTGATGGAGAGCAGCGCGTCGGCGAGCGAGCCACGATGCGATCCGAAGTGGCGAGTGGCGGTCACGGAGGCGGCCTTGGCCTCCTCGGCCATGGGCTCGAGCGCGTCGGCGAACTCGGGCAAGAGGTCCGTGACCACGTTCTTCACGAAGCCGGGCTTGAAGCCCTTGACCACCTTGTAGCCGGTCTTGATGGCGATCCCCGAGAGGCCCTTCTTGGACTGCACCTCGGCTTCGAGGATCTCCAGGCAATCTCGGATCACGTCGGCTTTTCGGGATTCTTGGGTCAACACGTCTCGCAAGCTCATGGGCCGCGTTTTGGCCGAGTCGCTGCGTGGAAGCAAGTCGCGCGTGGCCGAGGGGGATGGGGCTACTTCCGGGTCCTGCGTTCGAGGATACGGTGATAGCGCTGGATGTGAATATTTTGGGGTTCGAGGGCGGCGGCGTTCTTGAACGAGCGCGCGGCGCCTTTTTCGTCCCCCTCGGCCAAACGCAGCTGCCCCAGGGCGAAGTGACCGAAGGCCCAGCGCTTGTCCTGTCGCAGCAAGCGCTTGGCCTCCTTGGACAGCCCACGCCCGATCACCGCCTTGCCGTCCGCTTCCTCGAGCAGCTGATGCTCGGCGAAGCGGCGCGCGAAGCTCACGCGCGTGCGCTCGTCGCCGACGGACGCCGCCTCGACGTCCGCGAGCAGGGCCTCGGCCTTGGCGTACGCACCCTGGGTCAGGAGCTCGAGTCCGAGCGCGAGGTCCTTGGCGAGATCCGTGGTCGAGGCCATCGCGGGTTGGTTGGTCGCGCGCACCCGCCCAGGCACGGAGCCGTGGTGACGCTCGAAGCGCTCCGCGATCGCGGCGGCTCGGGCCATGGCGACGGCGCGCTTCGTGCCCTGTTCTTTGGGCGCCGACTCGGGCGTTCGCGCGCCCTGCCTCAGCTCCCGATGTCGCGCCAGGCGTGCGGCGACGAGGTGGGCCCGCCGACGAAGTGCCTCCGGCGAAGGCTCCGCGGCCGGCGTTGACGGCGCGTCGGGGGCGGGGTTGCGCGCCGCTTCCGGGTGGCGCGCCTCGGGCAGCTCGATCCGACCCGTGTCCTCACGCTCCATGCGCGCTCGGCTCGGCTCGGGTGGGGCGCTGGCGAAATCGAGCAGCAGCAGGCAGGCCACGAGATGGGAGGCCCGGGTGGCATCCATGCCGGTCGCGACCATGACCTCCGCCGTGGGACGAGCGCCGTCGATCGCCCGCAGCAGGCGCGCGCCCTCGGCATCCAGGTGGAGGCGCTCGCTGACGATCGCCGCCGGGGCTTCCAGGCGCAGGTAGCCCAGCAGATACGGGCCCAAGATCGCTTGCACGCGCGGCGGATCGAAGACCGTGCCCACCGCGGAGAGCGTCAACGCCTCGATGTCGCAGGGGTAGGTCACGAGCTCGCGATCGACCTCGGTCTCCTCCCGGAAGCGCGACTCCACCGAGCGATGGCTCATGCACTCGAGCAGCTTGCGTTCGAGCTGCGCCGCCAGCGCGGCGTGGACCTGCGCCTCGCTCACGTATCCGAGCTTCACGGCCACTTCGCCGAAGCGTGCGGTCTCGTTGTCCACGAAGCCCTCGGTCACGCGCTCTACGATGGCGCGGAAGGCTGCGTCGTCGATCAAGCCCTCGTCGCGGAGCACGCTGCCGAGGTCGTCTCCCCGCGCGCCGCCTTCCGCGAAGATGGGCACGCCGCGCGCGAGGTGGATCCAGGTGCGGACGCCGCGGGCGTCCACGGTCAGGTTCCCGGTCTGAGCGCGCCGACGCAGCTTGACCAGCGTGCGAACCAGCTCGGCGCCACCATCCACGTCACTCACTGACCGCAGTCTATCAACCCTTGACGGACTTCTCGATCATCGCGGCGTGGAGTCCCTCCCGCAGCTGCCGCACCTCGTAGGGCTTCTGGACGAACCCGAGGGCTCCCTCGGCGCGCAGGCGTCGCTCTAACTCGCGATCCCAGTAGCCCGACACGAAGAGCACGGGGGCGTGGGCGTCGATCTTTCGTAGCCGGTGGAAGGTCTCTTCGCCGCCCATGACAGGCATGTTCAGATCCAGCACGACCAGGTCCGGCTTGCGCTGCGCCTCCGCGTAGAGCCGTAGGGCCTCCTCGCCGTTGCGGCCGTACATCACCTCGTGTCCCGCTTGCCTCAGCACACGCCCCGCCGAGCGCCGCACCATGTCCTCGTCGTCGACCAGGAGGATGCGCATGGGCGTGTCCG
>JAACVI010000531.1 GCA_009992505.1 Myxococcales bacterium | reverse complement strand
CAGTCGGAGGTAGCTGTCGTAGCGCTCGGGGTGGATCTCTCCCGCTTCGAGCGCACGGCGCACGGCGCAGCCGGGCTCCGACTCGTGGGCGCAGCGGCGGTAGGAGCAGCGGCCGAGGTGCGCGCGCATCTCGGGGAAGCAGCGGTCGAGATCCTCGAGGGGCAGCTCGTAGGAGGCGAGCTCTCGGATGCCGGGCGTGTCCACCAGGTAGCTCTCGTCGCCCAGGGCGTGAAGGGACGCGACTCTCGTGGTGTGTCGTCCCTTGCCGTGCGCCTCGCTCGTGGCGCCCACGCGCAGGTCGAGTCCCGGACTCAGCGCGTTGGCCAGGCTGCTCTTGCCCACACCGGAGGGACCGCTCATGGCCGAGATGCGCCCACGGCAGACTTCCGATAGCTCGCGCAGCCCCTGCTCCGTGGTCGTGCTGGTCTCGATCACGCGGTAGCCCAGGCCCGCGTAGCGCGCGAAGAGCTCGCGCTCCTGGTCGCTGGCGAGGTCCGCTTTGTTCGCCACGATCACGGCCTCGATGTCGCGCTCCTCGGCGACCACGAGGAAGCGGTCGATGGTGCGCGCCTTGGCGCTTGGTCGGTCGAAGGAGAAGACGACCAGCAGCTGATCGAGGTTGGCGCAGAGCACGTCCTCGCGGCGCTTGCCTCGACCCGGATAGAGGCGCGCGAAGACGGATCGACGTGGCAGCACCTCTTCGAGTACACCGACGCCCGGTGCGGTCTCGAGCACGCGCACGTCGTCGCCGACGACGCAGATGTCGGTGTCGAGGCGCAGCTTCTTCAGCCGTCCGCGCATCCGGCACGTGAGCTCTCCCTCGCGCGTCTCCACGTCGAAGAAGCCCGCGTGGGCGCGCAGCACTCGGCCGAGGCGCAACTCGGCGCGGGGATCACTCATGGTCGCCGGAATTGCGTGCGGGCTCGAGCTTCACGCCAGCGCGGGCCGCCTTCTGGCCCTCGCTCTTGCGCTTGGCTCGGTAGAGGCGCTGTCCACGCTCCGTCAGGCTGCCGACGACGGGGCCGTCGAGCGCGCGCATCTCGTCGGGCGGCTCGTCGCGACTCCCCAGCGGGCGTCGGGGCGTGCTGCGCTGCTCCTCGAGGCGGCGCTCGAAGTCCGCGCGCCAGGCGTTCAGGTCACGCAGGGTGTAGCTCGGGTCGGACGGGTCCTCGAGGATGGCGCGCACGATCTGGTCGCGATCCGTGAACACTGGGTAGAGTTCCGCGGGGTCGTAGCCCTCGCCGCGATCGAAGAGCCCACCGCAGATGGTCCGGAGCGAGCA
>JAACVI010000202.1 GCA_009992505.1 Myxococcales bacterium | reverse complement strand
GACGCCGGTGTCGTGCGACGACAGCGACGCCTGCACCGCAGACTCCTGCAACCCGGCCACCGGATGCACGACGACGCCGATGGTCTGCCCAGGTGTCACGACCTGCGCGGCTGGCGTCTGCGTCTGATCGATCCCGCCGCGCCGCCTCGCCGCTGAGCGTGCGAGCCGCTACCCTCGGCCGCCATGACCGAAGCGCATGTGCACCGGGTGCAGATCTACTACGAGGACACGGATCACTCGGGCCTCGTCTACCACGCGAACTACTTGAAGTACTTCGAGCGCGCGCGGGAGCATCTGCTCGGGGTCGAGGAGCTCGTGCGCCTGCTCGAGGAAGAGGGCGTCGGCTTCGTCGTGTACAAGGCCGCCATGACCTTCAAGCGCGGTGCGGTCTTCGGCGACACCATCGAGATCCGCACTCAGGTCAAGAGCGAGAGCGACTACCGCATCGTGTTCTCCCAGAACGTCTTTCGCGGCGAAGAGCTGCTGGTCGAGGGCCAGGTCGAGATGGTGTGCGTGGACGCCACCACCAAGCTGGTGAAGCTCCCCGTGAGCGTGCTCGAGCGACTCGGATAGCGCTGAACTCTCTCGTCATCGGTGGCCCAATCGACGAACGGCCCGCCGCGGGGAGCAGCAGGCCGTTCGCAGAGCCGGATGCGCGACGAATCGCGCGCCGGGATCAGCCGCCGAAGCAGGCGGAGGCGGTTCCACAGTCGGTGGCGCTGGCCAGACAGCTAGCAGCCGCAGGATCCGCACCGGAGATGCAGTCCGTGGTGCAGGTGGCGGAGTCGGCGTACACGGCAGGGCACACCACGGCGCCGTTGGCGCAGGCCGCAGCGCAGCTGGCGGCGAGGCCGCCGTCGCCGGTCGCCGCGTCCGTGGCGGTGCCGGAGTCGGTCGCGGTGCCGGAGTCGGTCGCCGCGTCCGTGGCGGTGCCAGAGTCGGTCGCCGCGTCGTCGTTGGCCGCGTCGGCCGTGCTCGAGTCGGTTGCTCCGGAGTCGGTGGCCGTGCTGGTATCGGGCGTGCCGGAGTCGGTGGCCGGGGTGGAGTCGTCGCCGCAACCGGCGACCACGAGGGCAAGAAGAAGCATGAGAGAAGCGAAGAATTTCACTGAGATGTCCTGGTTCAAGAGAAGAAATGCGCGAAATGCGCAGGTTTAGGAGGCGAGCGCCCCTGGGAAGGCCTGCCAATTATTGCGCATGTGTGAGCAAACGCAAGCTGCGGGCAGGCGTGACTGGCACCTCCGGACGCGTCCCCAGTTCGGGAGGCTCCCGCGAGGGCCTCGGTCGCCCATGACCCTGCCGTTCTCGGTCCGCACCCGGGATGGCGCAGCGCGTCGTGGCACGCTCGTCACGCGGCATGGAGCGGTGGAGACACCCGCCTTCATGACCGTGGGCACGCGGGCCACGGTGACGGGCCTGGATCCGGTGGATTTGGGTGAGGTCGGCAGCCAGGTCCTGCTGGGCAACACCTATCACCTGATGCTGCGCCCTGGCGTCGAGACCTTCGAGCGCGTGGGCGGGATCCACGCGTTCATGCATTGGGACGGCCCCGTGCTCACGGACTCGGGGGGCTTTCAGATCTTCTCGCTCTCGGCCGACCGCACCCTGAGCGAGCGGGGGGCACGCTTCCGCAGCTACGTGGACGGACGCATGGAGATGCTCTCGCCCGAACGCTCCATCGAGCTGCAGAGCGCCATCGGCTCCGACATCATGATGGTCCTGGACGTCTGTCCAGACTCCCACGCCAGTGAAGAGGAGGTCCGCGCGGCCATGGAGCGCACGCATCGTTGGGCGCTGCGGAGCCTCGCGGCGCGCACGAACGCCGAGCAGGCGCTCTTCGCCATCGTGCAGGGCGGCATCGTGCCGGAGCTGCGGGAACAGTCCGCGGCCTTCCTCACGCAGCACGACTTCGACGGCTTCGCCCTCGGGGGCCTGGCCGTGGGTGACACGCGGAGCGAGCGCGAAGCCATCACCGCCTTCGCCGCCGAGCTGCTGCCGGACGACAAGCCTCGCTACCTGATGGGCGTGGGCACGCCTGTGGATCTGCTGGTCGCCATGCGCGCGGGCGTCGACCTCTTCGACTGCATGCTGCCCACCCACCTGGCCTGGCAGGGCACGGCCTTCACCTCGACCGGGCGGGTCAAGATCACCCGAGGCGCCTACGCCACGTCGGACGAGAGCCTGGACGCGGCCTGCCCGTGTCGCACCTGCAAGGGCTTCACGCGCAGCTACCTGCATCACCTCTTTCGATGCAAGGAGCCGCTCGGAACGCGCCTGCTCTCACTCCACAATCTGACGCACTACAACGCGCTGATGAAGGAAGCGCGCGCCGCCATCGAGTCCGGCACCTACGACGACTTTTCACGCGCGAAGCAGCACGCCATCGACAGGCACGAGCACGCGGCGCGGCCCTTCGAGCAAGACGCGTGAGCGAGAGCCACGAGGTCGTCGTCACCACGGGCGGCGCGCACGCCATGCTCGATCGCGCCATCGGCGAGGTCATGCATCCGATCGTCGGGCCGCTGGTGGAGTCGTCAGATCTGTACGTGAATCCGTCGCGCTTGGCCGAGCGCCTGGAGGAGCCCTCGGCGCAGCCTCTGGTGCTGCTGGACGTCGGCCTGGGCGCGGGCTCCAACGCGAGCACGGCGCTGCGTGTGTCCGAGGCGCGCACACATCCCGGCCGACGACTGCATATCATCAGCTTCGATCGCACGACGGCGGGCCTCGAGCTCGCCCTCGCCTCGGAGCACGCCGACGCCTTCGGGCTGGACGCACGAACGAGCGTCGCGGCGCGCGCGCTGCTGAACGAAGGGCGCCACGAGGGCCAGGCCACGACGTGGTCGCTGGTGCTGGGAGAGCTGCCCTCGGCGCTCGACGCGGCTCGGTCGACGCCGGCCGACATCGTGTTCTGGGATCCCTTCTCACCCCGCGCCAACCCGAGCCTGTGGACCTTCGAGGCCTTCCGTGCGCTGCGAGAAGTCTGTGGCGCGCGCGCGACCGTGCACACCTACGGTGCCGCGACTTCGACACGCGCGGCCTTGCTCCTCGCGGGCTTCGCCGTCGGCGTTGGTTTGGGCTCGGGCTCGAAGTCCCAGACCACCCTCGCGGCCGTGGATGCGTCCGACCTGGAGCGGCCCTTGGACGCGCGCTGGCTGGAGCGCCTCACCCGCTCGAGCGCGCCTCTGCCCGCGGACGCGCCACCCGACGCGATGGTACGCATTGCTCGCGCCACGCAATTCCAGCGCGAGGACTGAGCACGAGCGGGCGAAACACGTTCCAGTGGGCATGCCCGGGAATTGCCGCAGAGCGTCACCGAAAGAGGATGTGACGCGGTGCGGCTATTTCTCTTGTTTCACGTGCAATTACGGGATGTTGAAGTCGTGACCAAAGAATGACGGAAGCGCCCCGGCCGATTGGCTAGATCCCAGGCCCCATCTGGTCCCAGAGCCAGCCGCGCGAGGCGGTGCTCCAGGCCCATGGGACCCTCGCAACATGGCATCCGATCTCTCCCCCATCGGTCTGTGGCTCGCTGGCCAAACCGCTCCGGCTTTTGCCGCCGACTCCCTCGCGGGAGCGCTGGCTGACGTGCGGCAGCCCATCCACGTGGTGCGTGACCACGACGGCACGGTCGGCGTCGCCTTCGCGGGCGAGGTCTTGCCGACGCGGCTGGCCAACGGCTCACCCACGCTCTCGCTGCTCGGAAGCCTGCCCGCGCTCTACCCAGAGTGGTTGGGCGATCGCGGCTTCTGCGAACTGCATGGCGTGCGCTTCCCCTACGTCGCCGGCGCCATGGCCAACGGCATCGCCACCACGGAGCTCGTCATCGCCATGGCTCAGGCGGGCATGCTCGGCTTCTTCGGCGCCGCCGGCCTCGCCTATCCTGTGGTCGAAGAGGCCATCGGGCGACTCGAAGCGGCCCTCGGCCACACCTCCCTCGCCTGGGGCGCCAACCTGATCCACTCGCCCAACGAGCCCGAGCTCGAGGCGCGCGTGGCGGATCTGTTCTTGCGCCGCGGCGTGAAGAAGGTCTCCGCCTCGGCCTACATCGGGCTCACGCTGCCGATCGTGCGCTACGCGGCCAGCGGCCTGACGACGGACGCGGCCGGGCGCATCCAGCGCAAGAACGCCGTCTTCGCCAAGATAAGCCGCCCCGAGACCGCGAAGCATTTCCTGGCGCCCGCGCCCAAGGCCATGCTCGACGCGCTGGTCGCGGCGGGTCAGCTGACGCAGGCGGAAGCCGAGCTCGCGCTGCGCGTACCGATCGCCGAGGACATCACGGTCGAGGCGGACAGCGGCGGCCACACCGACAACCAGGTGCTGACGGCGGTCTTCCCGATCATCGCCACCCTGCGCGACACCATGAGCGCGGAGCACGGCTACGAGCGACCGATTCGTGTCGGCGCCGCCGGTGGTCTGGGCACGCCCGAGGCGGTGGCCGCGGCCTTCGCGCTTGG
Organism: Myxococcales bacterium; assembly: GCA_009992505.1. GTDB lineage: Bacteria > Myxococcota_A > Polyangia > Polyangiales > Houyiibacteriaceae > JAADHO01. The sequence goes on along the minus strand of JAACVI010000202.1, from coordinate 3,559 downwards.
CGCGGCCTACGTGCTCACGGGCTCCGTGAACCAGAGCGCGATCGAGTCGGGCCTCAGCGTCGAGGGCAAGGCCATGCTCGCGACCGCGACCGCCGCGGATGTGTTGATGGCGCCCGCCGCCGACATGTTCGAGCAAGGCGTCGACGTCCAGGTGCTCAAGCGCGGCACCATGTTCGGTCCGCGCGCCCGGCGCCTCTATCAAGCCTATCGCGAGCATGTGGGCCTCGACGCCATCGACGCCGCGCTGCGCATCCGCCTCGAAGAGGAAGTCCTCGGCGTGGGCTTCGACGAGCTGCGCGCCAACACGCGCGCCTTCTGGGACGAGCGCGACCCGAGCCAGAACGCACGCGCCGATCAGGATCCCAAGCACGAGATGGCCCTGTGCTTCCGCTGGTACCTCGGGCTCTCGAGCCGATGGGCCATCCGCGGCGAGTCGAGCCGCCGCCTCGACTTCCAGATCTGGTGCGGACCGGCGATGGGCGCCTTCAACGATTGGGTCAAGGGCTCGTTCCTGGAGCCGCCCGAAGCGCGCACCGTCGCGCAGATCGCGCTGAACCTGCTCGAAGGCGCCGCCGTCGCCACGCGCGCCCATCAGCTCCGCTCCTATGGCGTCCCCGTGCCCAGCACGGCCTTTCGTTTCCGTCCGCGCCCGCTCGCCTAGCGAGGCAGGGGATCTGATCCGCACTCGAGAACTCGAGGAGTCCGACATGACCGTTCGCAAGCACAGCCCCATCGCCGTCGTCGGCGTCAGCACGCTCTTCCCCGGCTCGGTCGATACGACCGGCTTCTGGCGGAACATCGTCGAAGGCAACGATCTGATGAGCGCCGTGCCTCCCGGCCACTGGCTGACGGAGGACTACTACGACCCCGACCCGAAAGCGCCCGACAAGACCTACGCCAACCGCGGCGCGTTCTTGCCCGAGGTGGACTTCGATCCGATGGCCTGGGGCATCCCGCCCAACATCGTGCCCGCCACGGACACCTGCCAGCTGCTGGCGCTGATCGTGGCGCAGCGCGTGCTCGACGACGCGGCCAAGGGTCAGTTCAAGTACGAAGACCGGGAGCGCATGAGCGTGATGCTCGGCGTGACCAGCGCGCAGGAGCTGCTCGGCGCCATGGTCAGCCGCCTGCAGCGCCCGGTGTGGACCCAATCCCTGCGCGACATGGGCATGCCCGAGAGTCAGGTGCAGGAAGCCTGCACGCGCATCGAGAGCCACTACACGCCGTGGCAGGAGAGCACCTTCCCCGGCATCCTGGGCAACGTCGTCGCGGGGCGCATCGCCAACCGCCTCGACCTCGGCGGCAAGAACTGCGTCACGGACGCCGCCTGCGCCAGCAGCCTGGCCGCGCTCTCCATGTCCATCACGGAGCTGCAAATGGGCGACTCGGACGTCTGCATCTGCGGCGGCGCCGACACCATGAACGACATCTTCATGTACATGTGCTTCAGCAAGACGCCCGCGCTGAGCCAGACGGGCGACTGCCGACCCTTCAGCGACGACGCGGACGGCACCATGCTCGGCGAAGGCTTCGGCATGCTCGCGCTCAAGCGCCTCGAAGACGCCGAGCGCGACGGTGATCGCGTGTACGGCGTGATCCGCGGTCTCGGTGGCAGCAGCGACGGACGCGCCAAGAGCGTGTACGCGCCCGTGCCTGCGGGTCAGGCCAAGGCCGTGCGCCGCGCCTACGCGCAGGCGGAGTTCGGCGCCGAGACGGTGGAGCTGGTCGAGGCCCACGGCACCGGCACCATCGCGGGCGACGCAGCCGAGTTCGAGGGCATGAAGACGGTCTTCCGCGAAGCCGACGCCAACACCAAGCAGTGGTGCGCCGTCGGCTCCGTGAAGTCGCAGATCGGTCACACCAAGGCCGCCGCCGGCGCCGCGGGCATGGTGAAGGCCGTGCTCGCGCTGCACCACAAGGTCTTCCCGCCGAGCATCAAGATCCACGCGCCGAACCCCAAGCTCGATCTGGAACAGAGCCCGTTCTATCTGAGCGCGCGCACTCGACCCTGGATTCGCAACTCGGATCATCCGCGTCGCGCCGCCGTCAGCGCCTTCGGCTTCGGCGGCAGCAACTTCCACGTCGCCCTCGAGGAGTACACGGGCCCGGCGGACAAGGCCTATCGACGCCGCACGGCGCCGACGGAGCTCGTCTTGCTCAGCGCGGACTCGCACGACGCCTTGGCCTCACGCTGTCGCGAACTGAGCGCGCAAGTGTCCGAACCCGGCACGCTCGTCTACCTCGCTCGCACTACGCAGGAGAGCTACGACCCGAAGGCGAACGCACGCCTGGCTCTGGTGGCCAAGGACGAGGCCGAGCTCGCGCAGAAGCTCGACAAGGCCGCGGGCCTGGTGATGAAGGGCGAAGCCTTCGAGACGCCGGACGGTCTGGCCTTCGGTCTGGGCGCGATCGAGGGCGACGTCGCCTTCCTCTTTCCCGGACAGGGCAGCCAGTTCATCGACATGGGCGCGGACCTGGCGATGAACTGGGACGACGCGCGCGCACCCTGGGACGCCGCCGCCGACCTCGACATCTTCCGCGCCGAGCCTCTGCACGACGTGGTCTTCCCCAAGCCGGCCTTCGAAGAGGAGGCCCTGGCGGCGCAGGGCGCGAAGCTCACCGCGACCGAGTGGGCACAGCCCGGCATCGGCGTGACCAGCCTGGCGAGTCTGCGCTTGATGCGCGCCATCGGGCTCGAGCCTTCGGCGGTCGCTGGCCACAGCTTCGGCGAGGTGATTGCGCTCCACGCCGCGGGCGTCTTGAGTGAAGAGGACGCGATGCGTGTAGCCCGTCGTCGCGGCGAGCTGATGGCGGAAGCGGCGAGCACGCCGGGCTCGATGACGGCCGTCAGCGCCAGCGCCGAGGTCGTGCGCGGCTTGCTCGCCAAGAGCGCCACGGGCGTGGTCCTCGCCAACGACAACAGCCCCGCGCAGGTCGTCGTCAGCGGCAACACCGACGCCATCGCCGCCTTCGAGAAGGAGCTCGACGCCGAGGGCGTGCGCTTCACGCGCCTTGGGGTGGCCACCGCCTTCCACAGCGAAGTGGTCAGCGCGAGCACCATTCCCTTCGGCGAGTTCCTGGCGAGCGTGAACGTCTCGTCGCCCGAGCTCCCCGTCTACGCCAACAGCGAGGCCGCGCCCTATCCGTCGGACGCGGGCGCGATTCGCGCGCTGCTCGGCAATCAGATCGCGCGCCCCGTGCGCTTCGTCGAAGAGATCGAGGCCATGTACGCCGCGGGCGTGCGCACCTTCGTGGAGGTCGGTCCGGGCTCCGTGCTGACGGGGCTCGTGGGTCGCATCCTGAAGGGTCGCCCGCATCGCGCCATCTCCACCGATCGCAAGGGTCGCCACGGCGTCACCAGCCTGAACCACGCGCTGGGCAAGCTGGCCGCGGCGGGCGCGGAGATGAACGTCGGCGCGCTCTGGCAGGCCTTCGAGCCGGCCAGCGATCCGCGCGACGTGTCGAAGCCGAGGATGGTGATGAAGCTGAGCGGCAGCAACTACGGCAAGCCTTACCCGCCCGAGAACGGCGCGGCCGGTCGCACCAAGCCCAACCCCGA
>JAACVI010000530.1 GCA_009992505.1 Myxococcales bacterium | reverse complement strand
TCCCGGCGGCCATCGACTGGCTGGCGGACGAGGGCGTCACGCGCGCGGACCTCTGGTACGTCTCGCTGACGGACCAGAACCGAGACGCCATCGAGTCGTTGCCCGCGTTCCGTGACGCGGTCCCGAGCATGAGAGCGGCCTTCGCCCGCGCACGCGAGCGAGGCATGGATCTGCGCTCGCTCCACGTGCCCCACTGCCTGTTGGGCGACGACGCCGATCGCGCCTTCGAGCCGGCGCGTGAACGCGTGCGCGTGGTGACCCCGGATTCGACCTTCGATCTGAGCGAGAGCCGCCTGACGCCCAACACGCACGTGCCGGCATGCGAGGGCTGCCCACGACGCGCCGACTGCAGCGGCGTCCGCCCCGACTACCTCGAGGTCTACGGGGATTCGGAGATCGCGGAGGTGCGTGGCGCGGCGTCGAGCGTGGCGCCGACGCGTCTCAGGGTCGTTGAGTGAGCCCCCGACTGTCACAGCCACGCGGCCCCCTTTGACAAGCTGACCTCTCTTGCCAAATACTGAAACCCGAACGGCTGTCATCATGCATCCAAACAAGCACACACACACACACACACACTCTCTCTCTCTCTGTCTTTTTCTGCGTGCTCGCAGCTTGTGACACGAGCCGCAGCGAAGATGTAGGTGGCGCGCAGGCCGCGATCGTCGCCGGCACCCGGGACGCAATACCGCCGCCGGCCTATCCCATGGTCGTGCGCGTGCGTACGGATCAGCAATGTTCGGGTACGCTCATCACTCGGAACCATGTATTGACTGCGGCACACTGTGTGGAGAGTCAACGAACCGGGTTCGTGGAGTTTGACGTGTCGTCTCCGGTCACAGGCAGCATGATTCAACGCAGAATTCCGATCGCACAGTGTCATATGGATCCGGCGCACACCGTGGGCCGAGCCGCCTTCCTGCGCGAGTCATTGCGTGACACCCGGCCCCTGGACGTGATCGCGGCTTCGCTGGCTGATCAGTGCGGAGTCCTCGATGTAAATCGTGCGCAAATTATCGACCATCTGGCAGTGCTACAGCTGGCGCGACCGATTCCGCCGTCGGCCGTGGCTGAGAATGCAGGCATCGTCGCGGGCGAGGTGTTCGTGGATCCCGCGCACATTCTGGATCCGCTCGACACCCGCGTGACCATCCCCAATCTCGTCGCGGTTGGCTATGGGGAGAACTTCGTGGATCCGAGCGCTGCTTCGGTCCGGAGGTTCATCCCGGTCGACAGCGTGCACTCCACAACAGACGTGCCAGACCCATTCCTCCCCGATCTGCCCCTCGGTTTCATCTTCACCATCACGTCGCGCGGCATCCTGGCCCCTGGCGACGAGGGCGGGCCGCTCTTCGTGAATGGGCTGCCCGGCTTCGCCATTCTCGGCGTTGCTGAAGGGGGTGTGCCCGTCGATCCGGCTTTCCCGGTGCCGCCTGTCCCAGAGCCCGGCGGCAGCGTTTGGATTGGCGCGGGTAGCTATGCTCCCTATCGGGATTGGGCGCAGTCCACATTCGATCTGGATGGAGACCGGCGCGTCGACAGCGCCTGTGGTGCGCTGAGGC
>JAACVI010000201.1 GCA_009992505.1 Myxococcales bacterium | reverse complement strand
TTCGCGCATTCTTCGCGGCCGTCACGCGTCACGGGGAGCGTAACGTGTGACGCGTCACGAGGCGATGGCGCCGGCGGTCAAGGGGCGTGATTCCCGCGAATTCCACGCGAATCCCCGCGCTCGAAGGCGATTCCGAGGCTGGCACGGCCCGTGCTCTAGCAGGGCCCAATGCCTGAGATGAACACGACCTCCATCATGCCTCCCCAAATCCTCCCGACCAGCGAGTTGACCGAAGGGGAACTGGTCGAGCGCTTGCTCGCCCGCGACGCCAGGGGTTGGCGCGAGTTCCACCGACGCTACGACCGCCTGATCCATCGCTGCATCCACAAGGTGACCGACCGCTTCAGGCGCCTGGTCGGCGCCTGCGACCTCGAGGACATCTACGGAGATCTCCTGGTCAGCCTGACCGCGGACGACATGCGGCGCCTGCGCGCGTACGACCCGGCCAAGGGCAGCAAGCTCGGATCGTGGATCGGCATGCTCGCCACGCACGCGGCCTGGGATCACCTGCGCAAGCTGCGCCGTCGCCCGGCCGCGAGCAGCCTGGACGAGGCCGTCGAGCTGTCCGCGGAGACGCCCGCGCCCGTGGACGTGGCCATCGCCAACCAGCGCCTGGTGGCGCTTCAGACGGTGCTTGGCGACTTCTCGGCCAAGGACCGCGAGCTCGTGCAGCTGCTCTTCGTCGCGTGCCAGAGCGCGGAGGAGACCGCGGTCGAGATGGGGATCTCAGTCAAGACGGTCTACAGCAAGAAGCACAAGATCCGCGCCAAGCTCCGGCAGCGCCTGCTCGCCACCGAGAGCGCCCGGGCCGCCTGACGCTGCGCTCCAGAACCTCTGCGCGTGAGACGGACCAGACGCTGCGCTGCGACCCGCGGATCTCACGGATCGCCGGGGATGATATAGAGGTGCACCGAGCCGCCCGCGGCCCGGCCCTCTCATGCCACCGATTCTCTTCCCCCTGACCGGCTACCTCGTCGGCTCCGTCTCCTTCGGGCTCTTGCTGGCCAAGCACCGAGGCGTGGACTTGCGCGCGATCGGCAGCGGGAACACGGGCGCCACCAACGTCGGCCGCGCCCTGGGGCGACGCACGGGGCACGTGGTGCTCTTGCTCGACGCGCTCAAGGGAGCCGCGCCCACGCTGGTCGCGGGCTGCTTCCTCGGCGCCGACGCGCCCTTCACTTGCGCCACGGGCTTCGCCGCCGTGGTCGGGCACGTCCTGCCCATCTGGCATGGGTTCAAGGGCGGCAAGGGCGCGGCCACGGGAGTCGGCGCGCTGCTGGCCGTGACGCCGCTGGCGGGCGCGGCAGCCTTCCTCACCTACCTCCTGGCCAAGGCCGTGACGCACCGCGCGAGCGTGGGTTCGCTGAGCGGCGCCTTCGTCGGACTGGGCGTGGTCCTGGCGCTGCGCGGGGCGAGCGCGCCGAGCGCCATGGCCGGCGGGATCGCGCTGCTGGTGCTGGTTCGGCACGCTCCCAACCTGCGCCGACTCATGCACGGGGAAGAGCCGCCCGAGGGTGAGGCATGAAGCGCCTGGGGCTGGCACTGCTCTCGGCGACGCTGTTCGCGTGTGGCGCGCACCGACCACGACCCGCGCCCGTGCCCGTGGGGACGCGTCCCGTGAGCGTGCGGCACTCGTCGGGCCTCGAGGTCGCGACGCTGCGAAGGCCCATGGGTGAGCGCGTCTGGCTCGCGCTCTATGTCGACGCGGGCTCCCGCGACGCCGACCCGCCGCAGGTGGCCACCCTTGCGGCCCTGATCGCCAGCCATGCGGGCGTGCGCGCGCGCGTCAGCCCGGACGAGACGGAGCTCGCCATCGACTGTCGCCGCGCGGAGTTGGCTCGCTGCGCCCAGACATTGGCCTCGGCTCTGGCCACGCGCGAGGCCTCGCGGGACGCGCTGGCGCTGGCCATGCGGGAGCTGGTCAGGCGTCGACGAGTCGCGGCGCAGGACGACGGTCGCGAGGCGGATCGCGTGGCGCTCGAGGCGCTCCTCGGTCCCGGCGCTGGCCCGCTGGGACACGCGGAGGCAGACGACGCGGCGGATCGCGACCTGGTGAGGCGCTTCTTGGAAGCGAACTACGGTCCTTCGCGGGCGCTCCTGGTCGCGGTGGGTGACGTGGACGAAGGGGACGTGGATGAAGCCGCAGAAGTGTTCGCCCGAACGCCCGCCGCTTTCGACGGAGCGCCCGAGCGGCCGGCCCCGCGCGAGGGCAGCGCAGCGGCGATCGAGGGCCGCGGCCTGTTCGTTGCGGCGGCCCTTGCCTCCCCGACCCTCGAGCGGGCGGCGGCGGTGGGCCGAGCCCTCACGGACCCCCTGATCGGCGACCCCGCGCTGTGGGTACAGGTCTTCCCGCTGCGGGGCGTGGCCGTGACCTTGGTGCGAACCGACGGCGAAGGGGAGCCCCTCGAGCGCGCGCGTGGGCTGGTGGCGGCGCTGGGCGCGGGCGCACGAGACGCCGACGAGTCCCCTGCGGCCGATGGCGAGATCCGGATGGGCGTGGGAGGCAACCCCATCCATCAGGCGCGGGCGTTCGCGGCCGATTGGACCGCGCGCCTGGACTCGAGAGCGGACTCGAACGACGCCCCGGCCATCGCGGTGAGCGTCGTCAGCCCGACGCCTCCAAGCGCGGACGCGCTGAGCACCGCCTGGACGGAGGGCCTGGCGGGGAGTCAGGTGACGATCGAAGGCGACTCGGACGCCGCGAGCGCCAGCGTCGGTGGGGCGCGCATCGCGGTGCGTCGAACACCGGGCGCGGCACGGGTCGCGGTCGCGCTCTCGTTCCTGGGCGGCGCGTACGAGGAGCCACCCGCCATGCACGGGCGCAGCCTGCTGCTGGCGCACCTGATGTCCGAGCGCTGCGGCCTCGATGGCGGGCGTCTGAGCGAGCGCCTGCGCGCCGTGGGTGGACGGGCGACCGCCGTGGTCGAGAGCGAGCGCCTGGGCGTCGTCTTCGATCTGCCCGCGACCCAGTGGCGGATGGCGATCGACCTGGCCGCCCGCTGCGCGCTGCGTCCACCGTCCGCGGCCACGGATGTCGACGGAGTGCGTACGTCCCTGCTCGCCCACCGCGGCGCGGCAGAGGGGCTCGCGGAGCGGACCTCGCGCTTGCTGGCGCCCGACCATCCCGGACGCATCGCCCCCGAAGGCAGCGGCGTCGCGCTCGCTCGCCTGACCCTGGGAGAGCTCGAAGAGGCGCACGAACGACTGGCCGTGCGGGCACGTCTGCGCGCCGCCGTGGTCGGAGACGTGCCGGCGGACGCCGCCACGCAGCGCCTGGCGCGCTGGTTCAGAACCTTGCCCGAGGGCGCCGCGCCCAGGGCCGTCGCGACCTGGTCCGAACCCGAGAGCGATCCGCTGGCGAACCCCGAGCTGCGCGACGACGTGCCGCGCCTGCTGCTCAGCCTGAGGGTCCCTGTGGGCGCGGCCGAGCGGGCAGAGGGCGTCCGGCGCCTGGCTCGAGACCTGGGCCGACGCCTCGCGGGCGATCACGCCACGCTGGAGGTGACCGCGGGAGGTAGCGACAGCCACGGCTCCTGGCTCGCCATCGAGCTGGCCGTGACACGGGAGACGCTCGACGCCATGCCGGCGCGGGTCGCCGTCGCGCTGCGGGAGGCCAGGGATCCCGCGAACTCCGAGGATCCGGACCCGAGCTCACCGGCCACGCTGGCCTGGAGCATGACGGTGACCGAGGCCTCGAGCGCCCCGCTCTCGACGATCGTCGCCGCGCTGAAGCGCGCCGCGCCCATCCTGCAGATCCGCGGCGTGGGCCGGAGCCCCACCCTGCGCAGGCTCGATCCGTGACGCTTCGAGCGGGCACGCACGCGGGACCACGCATGACGCGTTGACCCTCGAGCGAGCCCATGGCAGGCTCCGCCGACTCAGAATGAACGCTCATTCACCGAAGCCGAAGCCGAAACCCAGCCGGGCACCCACGGACAAGCGTGAGCGCATCCTCGAGGCGGCGATCCGCGTCTTCGCCCAGGGCGGCTTCTACGCCACGCGGGTCAGCGACATCGCCCGCGAGGCCGGCGTCGCGGACGGAACCATCTACCTCTACTTCGAGAACAAGGACGACGTCCTGATCTCGATCTTCCAGGATCGCATCGGCAAGCTGATCGAGGTGCTGCGAGAAGTCGCCGCGCGTGACGAACCCGTCGACAAGCGCGTGCGTCGCATCATCGAGCTACAGCTCGGCCTGCTCGAGGGTCGCCGCGATCTGGCCGAGGTCATCACCGTGAACCTGCGGCAGTCGTCCAAGCTGCTCAAGCAATATGGTGCGCCGCTCTTCACCGAGTATCTGGAGCTGATCGCGTCGGTGATCGCCGAGGGCCAGAAGTCGGGCGTGTTCCGCAAGGATGTGAGCCCGCGGGTGGCGGCGCGCGCGCTCTGGGGCGGGCTGGACGGCCTGGCCCTGACCTGGGCGTTGGGCGGAAATTCAGATGATGCGGCCCGCGACGGCGCGCTGCACAAGGCGGCTCAGCAATGGGGCGAGCTGTTCTTGGATGGATTGCGTGGAGGCATGGACCACGCTTGACGCAGCGCGAGGCGGCGCCTAGATCCGGCGAGCGTCGCTCAGCATCAGATGCCTCTTCGAGGCGTTTTTTGTGGCAGCGGTCGGAGAGCGCGGCGTCGAAGCCGCGAGGAAACGACCATCAACGAGGGCGCGAAAGCCCTGAGAACGGAGGCACAGGTGAAGATCCTGGTACCCATCAAGCGCGTTGCGGATCCTAACAACGCCAACAAGGTGAAGGTGGCGCCCGACGGCTCGAGCGTGACCTCGGAAGGGCTCGAGTGGAAGCTCAACCCCTTCGACGAGTGGAGCCTCGAGGCCGCGCTGCGGTTGACCGAGAACGCGGCCGACAAGAGCCGCGTCGGTGAGGTCGTGCTCGTGAGCATCGGCCCGAGCGACGCGACGCAGACCATCCGGCAAGGCCTCGCGATGGGCGCCGAGCGCGCCATCCGCGTCGAGGGCGACGACGCCCAGCTCGACGCCTGGCAGGTCGCCAACGTGCTCGCCGCCGTGGCCAAGAAGGAAGAGCCCGATCTGATCGTGATGGGCAAGCAGGTCGTGGACGGCGACTCCAACGTGGTGCCGCAGTACGTGGCGGAGCTGCTCGGCTGGCCCGCGCTCAACTACGCCCAATTGCTGAAGCTGAGCGCCGATGGCAAGACGATCGCGGCCCAGCGCGAGCTGGACACCGGCGTCGAGACGCTCGAGGTGGACGGCCCCGCCGTCATCACCTGCGCCGACCGCATCCTGCACCCGCAGGCCGTGAAGAACGGCGTGACGCCGGACGACTTCGCGTATCCCGTGGCCGAAGGCGGCCGCTACGCCTCGCTCAAGGGCATCATGCAGGCGAAGAAGAAGCCCATCGCCGAGATGAGCATGGCCGATCTCGGCGTCGATGCCGCCGCCAGCGTTCAGTACATCGCCTTCGAGCTGCCGCCGGCGCGCTCGGGCAACACCGTCTTCGTGGAGTCCGTGGATGAGCTCGTTCAGAAGCTCCACACGGACGCCAAGGTCCTTTGAGCGAGAGAGGTAGACGTCATGACTGATATTCTCGTCGTCGCGGAGCTCTACGAGGGCAAGAACCGCAAGACCACACTCTCCGCTGTCGCCTTCGCGCGTCAGGTCGCGGAGGCCACCTCCGGCGCGTTCGACATCCTCTCCATCGGAGAGGGCGCAAACGCCGCCGCGCAGGAGCTCGCGGGCTTCGGCGCGCGCAAGATCCTGGAGACCGAGATCGCGGGCGGCTATGTGGCCGAGAACCTGGCGGCGACGGTCGCCGGGGCGGCCAAGGGCTACGGCGTGGTCGTCGCCGCGGGCACGGCCTACGGCAAGGATCTGCTGAGCCGCGCCGCGGGCAAGCTCGCAGCGGGCGTCGCGCCCGACATCTCGGCCGTGCGCGTCGACGGTGGCGAGCTGGTCTACACGCGACCGATGTACGCGGGCAACGTGATCGCCACCATGAAGGTGACGACGCCGATCCAGTTCGTGACCGTGCGTCAGACGGACTTCGAGGCGGCCGCAGCGAGCGGTGGAAGCAGCCCGATCGAGAAGTTCGCCGCGCAGGCGGACGAGGTCGCCAAGCGCTTGCGCTTCGGTTCTCTCGAGAGCGTGAAGAGCGAGCGTCCGGAGCTGACGGAAGCCGACGTGATCGTCGCCGGGGGTCGCGCCTTGAAGAGCGAGGACAACTTCAAGAACGTGATCGATCCGCTGGCGGACGCGTTGGGAGCCGCCGTCGGCGCTTCCCGCGCGGCCTGCGATGCGGGCTACGTCGCGGCGGACCTGCAGATCGGTCAGACGGGCAAGCTGGTCGCACCGAAGCTCTACCTGGCCATCGGCATCAGCGGCGCCATTCAGCACCTCGCGGGCATGAAGGGCTCCAAGGTGATCGTCGCGATCAACAAGGACAAGGAAGCGCCCATCGCCCAGGTGGCCGACTACTTCTTCGTCGCCGATCTCTTCGACGCCGTGCCGGCGTTGACCGAGGCCGTGAAGAAGCTCGCTACCGCCGGCTGAAGGCCGCGCGAAGTGAGTCCGTCGAACGCCGCGCTCTTCTGGGAGCTGCGGCGTTCGGCTTTTCCGTACACGACGTGCCCCTAGGCACAGCTCCCTGTAACCGCAGCGCCTCGAGCGCAGCGCGCACGCCATCGAATCGCGTATAGTCTGGCCGCCGATGAACCTCCGATCTGCCCTCGTCTCACTGCTGCTCCTGAGCGTCGCCGGACACGCGGCCGCGCAAGCGGACATGGGCGGCACATGGCGCGCGGGTTCGCTCTCGATCCGCTACGCCGTCACGACCTGGGGCCCGGACTGCGGACCTCGACCGCCCGCCCAGACCAGCGAGTCCGGGGGAGTGGTTCAGGTCGCGCAACACGGCGACGATCTGAGCTTCACCGGCGCTGTACGCTGGACGACGAACACCTGCGCCAGCGAGACGCCCGGCTTGTTGCGCGTCGCCTCGAGCTACAGCAACGGCAACTGGACCACACGCTGCCAGACGCCGAACGGTCACGCGCATCCAGAGCGCGGCGTCTACCGCCTGACCACAGCCGCCGACGGCAGCCTGCACTACACCGAGACCACGAACTGGAACTGGGCGCTGCGCGCTTCCACCTGCGTGGCGACGCGCACGGCCACGCGCAACTTCACGCGCCCCACGCCCGACGTCGAGACGCCACCCGTGGTGGCCATGAACGAGCCGCCGGAGCCCACGCCCCACTGCACGCCAGGTCCGGCGGCGCGCATCAGCCTGCGACCCAGGGAGGCCGCGCTCGAGCCCGGTGGACGACAGTGCTTCCGAGCCCAGGTGGTCGACGCCGCGGGCTGCGCGCTGAACGACCGGCGGGTCGATCTCCAGATGAGCCCTGGCTCGGAGGCGCGTGGACGCCTCGAGGCGCGCTGCTTCGTGGCGGCGGCGACGGCGGCGGAGGCCGAGGGCGTGGTCGAGCTCTCGGCCTCGAGTCAGGATCTGCGCGCCACGGCCCAGGTGCGCATC
>JAACVI010000528.1 GCA_009992505.1 Myxococcales bacterium | reverse complement strand
CTCCCGAGAGTTGGGCCTTCTTGTGGCGAGACGCCATGACGCTCCAGGTCGCCTACGCGAGCGCCACGAGTACAGCAGAGGGTGGTTGCCACTCGGGTCATCCCCTCGGTCCGGTGCAGTCGTGCGGCTCGGCCGACCTCGTGGCGGGTCATGTGGACGCCCGGACCCTCTACCTGGGTTCGGGGACCGCCCCCCCCAACACCGCGATGGTGACCGCGAATGGGGGCATGGCCCGCTTGTGGAAGCTGAGGGCGCAAACCGGGAGTGACGGCACGCTGGGCTCCCTGTGCGGGGATGCCAGCACCGACGCTGACTATGGTAGCGTGCGCATCTCGGGCGTCTCCCTGGCGTCCATGGGTCCCGACCCCTCGGGCTTCGTCCAGGTGGGTACGCGCTCCGGCGGCTTCGTGGATAGCGCCGCCGGGACGACCGGCACCTCGCACTTCCTGCTCGACCTCGCGGGACCCGTGGCAGCGGGCGCCAAGCTCGCGGCCTATCGAGCGACGAGGGGCGACACGGTGGAGATCTGGGGCGGCGACGCCTCATCCCTGGGGCACGCCGTGTCGCCGGCGCTGAGCGCCGATCCCGTGGCGAGCGTGGACCCGACCGGCGCGAGTCCGCAAGACATGTTCGTGCTGCCCCGCAACGACGCGAGCTTCTCGTTCATCGAGTGCACTCCCGTCGGCTTGGGAGCGCCCACATGCATGGAGCGCCTAGTCATGAGCGGGCCCTACCAGGTCGGCGCGCCGATCGCGGCCGCAGCGCATTCGGGCACGCAGTGGCTCTACAGCATGGAGAATACTCCGGGCGGCAAGCTCGAGCTGACCCGACGCGCTGGGATGATGGACGTCATGCCCCTGTTGAACGACGCCACCGTTGGCGGTCGCCTCGTAGATTTGCTGGCCATCGACGCCGAGGGCCTGGTAATGCCCAGCAACTTCGACTACGTGTGGGCCGCCTTCGTCGTCGTGGACAGAAGCGGCGTCTCGAGCGTCGAACTCTGGGTCGGCGCGAATCGAATCTGCCGCTGAGTCGCGAACGCCGCCACAAATAGCGACAGCGCCCGATGCTCGCCAGGCGGGCATATTCTTGCCATCATGGAGACCCGAAGGAGGGCTCCTTGGACTCATGTTCCCGTCACGTTGCCTTGGCGATCTGCGCCGCTGTCTCGCTCGCGCTGCTGCCACTGGCCTTCCCCATGTCGGCCTTCGCGCAGACAGACGCCGGGCGCATCCACTTCCAGGCGGGCGCCTCGGACTACGAGTCCGGTGACTACCAGCACGCCCTCGAGGAGTTCCAGCGCGCCTACGAGCTGAGCCAGCGGGCGCAGCTCTTCTACAACATCTCCCTCTGCTACCAGCAGCTCGGAGACATGGCGCACGCGGTGGAGTTCCTCGGGCGCTACTTGAACGAGGTCCAGGACATCGCCAATCGGGAGAACCTCGAGCGCCGGCTGACCAACTTCCAGGAGCGGCTGGCCGCGGAGCAGGCGTCGACCCACGACA